>JBIKSQ010000126.1:0-4161 GCA_044348555.1 Candidatus Nanopelagicales bacterium
TTCTTTGGCCTGCTGCTAGTTGGATATGCAAACTCGGCAATCCCCGGCAATGCGATTTGGACACTGCCGCCGGCCAATCTTGAACAAAGTCTCGGCGCTGGGATCTTTCTCCTAGCAATTTGGTACGGCTTGGTGCGCTGGTTATGGCCGAAGGTTCGGAAGAGTGCAGATGCGCTCGAGCCAGATGCCAACCCAAGCTAATCCAGCAGCTAACACGCTTGAAACAACTGCAACATAAATAGTTTCACGCGCGGCTAGCACCTGCCACTGAGTCGCAGTCGCAATCGCAATCCCCAAGTAACTACCCGCTAGAACCGCTCCACTTCGAGAGGCCGCTAGTGCCAGCGCAACTGTGCGTGCGGCAACCAAACTTGGCAATGGATTGGGTGCTCGCAGTAGCGCAACTTCACCTTCAAGATTTTTTCCGGTCCGCGGTAAGCGTTGCTTCACCTGTTTACCCCAAATGAAGATTGCAATTAAAGTCAAAGTTAAGGCAACTGCCATGCTTCCACGAAGTGGCAAAAGCAGATCTGCCATCTCCAGCAGCGCAAAAGCAATCCCAGCTGCAGCCACCATGGCAACGGTTCCGATTTTTACCAAAAAGCGAACTTGGGTTTGGCCCACTATTTCCACCAGTCCTGATTGGTCATTGCCACGGCAACAGTTGGTCGCTCAGAATCTTTCTCGAGCTCAGCTAAACGATTAGCCACAGACAATCCATGAATCATCCAACTCGAATCAATGTCGGCTAGTGGTCGCAACACAAATTCCCGCTCCGAAACGCGTGGATGTGGAATGGTTAAAAGTGGGTCATCCGATTCAAAGCCGGCAACATCAACAATGTCTAAATCAAGCGGGCGCGGACCCCAGTGTTCGTTGCGAACTCGCCCAGCCTCGGACTCTTGGCTTTGCAGAAATTCAAGTAACTTCAGTGGAGTCAAGCTAGTTTCAAGAGTGATGACGCCATTGAGGTAGTCCGCCTGGGCAGGACCGCCAATAGGTTGGCTCTCATAGAGTCGCGATGCAGCGAGTACTTCAATTTTTGGGTGGCTATGAATCGCTCTTACGGCAGTCTTCAAGTTCTGGTATCGGTCTCCAAGATTGGCACCAATCCCAACCACAACTTTCACTTTCGACTCCGAAAAATCGAGACCGTGACATCTTCAAAATCCACAGGTATCGGAGCATGTGGTTTATGAACAACTATTTCAACATGTTTAATAAGTTTGAATTGCAAAACTCGATCTGCAATGTTTTCAGCCAAAGTTTCAATCAATCCGACGGGCTCGCCAACTATTAGCTCATGAACTACTTGTGCCACTTCTGCGTAATTCACAGTGTGCTTGACATCACCACTTTTCGCGGATTTCTTAATGTCTATCCAGTATGAAACATCAACCAGAAACTCTTGTCCTCTAATTTTCTCTTCTTCGAGAAGACCGTGTCGGCCAAAGCCGCGCACACCTTCGATTTTAATGACATCAAGTACTGCTGGTGACTTAGTCAATTGAGCCTCCTTGGTTTAGCGCAGACGCTACTCTGATTGCGGCCACAGAACCAGAGACTTCGTGAACTCTCACAAAACTGGCACCTGCCTGAGCCGCGTAGAAACTCAACGTGGCAGATGCTGAATCCCGATCACTCGGATCATCAAACTCAACCCGATTTGCTGCCACCATGTTTGCCAGAAAACGTTTACGCGAAGCTCCCAGTAAAAATCGGTGCGGAAGTTCTTTAAATCTTTCAATATTCTGCAACAGTTCCCAGTTCTGAGCAGCGGTCTTTGCAAAGCCAATACCTGGATCAAAAATGATTCGCTCTGGCTTCACGCCACTCGCAATCGCTTTATCAGCCTGAACTTTCCACTCAGCCAAAACCTCTTCAGTAACGTCGGAATAAGTCGTCAGGTTTTCCATGACATCGCTATGCCCCCGCCAATGCATGAGCACGTAATCAACATCCGCAGCTGCCACTACTCCAAACATCTCTGGATCAGCTTTGCCACCCGAAACATCATTCACGATTCCTGCACCTACATTTATAGCTGCTGCTGCAACTTCTGCTCTCATTGTGTCGATGCTGGTTGCAATGCCTTCAGCACTTAGCGCTTCAATCACCGGCAGCACGCGGGACATTTCAGTTTCAATCGTGACGCGTTCAGCGCCCGGCCGGGTGGATTCACCGCCAACGTCAATCACTGCCGCACCGGCTGCGACCATGCTGCGGGCTTGAATTAGCGCAGTTTCAAAATCAACAAACTTGCCACCATCGCTGAAGGAATCAGTAGTCACATTCAAGACTCCCCATACCTGGCAAGTCATCTCAGTCCCTTAAGTGAAGAAGCGCCATCGCTTCAGCCCGAGTGGCGGCATCTCGCAGTTGGCCGCGAACTGCACTGGTAACTGTGCGGGCGCCCGGCTTTCGCACGCCTCGCATTGACATACAAAGATGTTCAGCGTCAACCACTACCAGCACGCCAGCAGGATTCAGAATTTCGGTCATCGCGTCGGCAATCTGAGAAGTTAGGCGCTCTTGAACTTGGAGTCGGCGAGCGAAAACTTCAACCAGGCGAGCTAGCTTGGAAAGACCTGTAATTCGGCCGTCAGTTCCTGGGATGTAACCGATATGAGCAACCCCATGAAAAGGCAGCATGTGGTGTTCACAAAGCGATTGAAACTCGATATCTCGCACGATGATTAATTCCTCATGCCCCAAATCGAATGTTGTTGAGAGAACTTCTTCGGCACTCTCCCGCATTCCTTGCGCAAGTTCAACATAGGCGCGGGCAACCCGGCTAGGAGTTTTCGCTAGACCGTCCCGCTCCGGATCTTCGCCAATCGCCAACAAAATCTCTCGAACCGCATTTTCGATTCTGGCTTGATCCACTGGCGTGGTGATTGGGACCAGGTCATGTGAGATTCGGGAGATTTCATCGGCCATGAAAGTTAGTCCGTTTCAGCCTTTGAAGAATCTTCAACATCGACAGCTTCATTCGGCGCACTAGAAACTTCGGCTACTGCTAGTTCCGGAACTTCAACCGGCGGAATGTTGCTCGGAATTCTGCGATCAGAGCCAGTCCAAGCCGCACTAATCGGACGTTGTTTCAACGGTTCAAAAATCTTTGCAATCTCTTCTTTGTTGAGAGTTTCCTTTGCTAACAACTCAACCACAAGTGCATCCAGCACGTCTCGGTTTTCCACCAATGCTTCGTAGGCTTCATAGTGGGCCGATTCGATCAATGATCGAACCTCATCATCAATTGATGCCGCAACATCTTCGGAGTAATCCCGCTGATGTCCTATGTCACGACCCAAGAAGACATCTCCACCTGAAGTGCCATAGCGGACTGCTCCCAATTTTTCGGTCATGCCGTATTGCGTCACCATTGCTCGGGCAACAGTTGTCGCTTTCTCAATGTCATTAGAAGCACCAGTGGTTGGATCGTGGAAGATGAGTTCTTCGGCAGCTCTGCCACCCAACATGTACGCAAGTTGGCCGAGCATTTGCGAACGTGTCACGGAGTACTTGTCTTCATCTGGCAAAACCATGGTGTACCCAAGCGCCCGTCCTCGCGGAAGAATGGTGACTTTGTGGACCGGGTCGCCATTAGGAATTGCAGCAGCCACTAATGCGTGTCCGCCTTCGTGGTAGGCGGTAATGAGTCGTTCTTTGTCGTTCATAACACGAGTGCGCTTCTGTGGTCCCGCAATCACTCGATCAATGGCCTCATCAAGTGCTTTGGCATTGACCAAAGCGGCGTTGTTTCTAGCAGTAAGCAAGGCAGCTTCATTAAGTACGTTTGCCAAATCGGCACCTGTAAAACCAGGTGTCCGGCGAGCCACTGACTCAAGGTCAACATCCGCAGCAATCGGCTTACCCTTTGAATGCACCTGCAAAATCTTTTCGCGGCCCTTTAAATCTGGGGCTGATACCGAAACTTGCCGGTCGAATCTACCTGGCCGGAGTAAAGCTGGATCCAAAATATCTGGCCGGTTGGTTGCGGCAATCAAGATAACACTGGTGTTTGCTTCGAATCCATCCATTTCGACCAGCAGTTGGTTCAGCGTCTGTTCACGCTCATCGTGACCACCACCGAGTCCTGCTCCACGTTGACGACCAACAGCATCAATCTCGTCGACGAAAATAATTGCTGGCGAATTT
>JBIKSQ010000127.1:0-4112 GCA_044348555.1 Candidatus Nanopelagicales bacterium
ATTTGGTTCAGATCTCTCCCCCAGGACCTGGCTGGGACAACCAAGAATCTTTTGAAGCGGTCCTAGGGTTTGTCCCAAGAATTGTGCTGGCAAGCTTGCTTGGCTTCTTAGCTGGCCAATTACTGAACTCAATCGTGCTGGTGAAGATCAAAGAACGCACAAATGAGAAACATCTCTGGGCAAGACTGGTTGGATCAACTGTGGTTGGCGAGTTCGCCGACACTCTAGTTTTTTGCACAATCGCGTTCTACGGAATCATCACGGGAGCGGATTTCATCAACTATGTGATTGTCGGTTATCTATACAAGACCATGCTTGAAGTCATTCTGCTTCCAGTCACCTACCGGGTGATTAAGTTTGTAAAGCAGAACGAGCCAAGCTACTCGAGCTGAGTGCTGCTTAAGCCACTGGTTTTGGTGCGTAGTACCTCTGCATGAATTGTTTTTTGAAATCCCAGTAGGTGCCCGCTAAAAAGTGTTCGCGCATTTGCTGGACTAAATTCACGATGAAGTATTCGTTGTGAATAGTCAAAAGTGTTGCACTTAACATTTCCTTGGCCTTGAAAAGATGATGCACGTAAGCGCGACTGTAGTTTGCACAGGTGTAACAGCCACAACCTTCGGCAATCGGGCCAAAGTCTGTTTTGTACTTTGCACCGACGATGTTGTAACGGCCATCAAAACTGTAAGCCGAAGCATTTCGAGCCACCCGAGATGCCGATACGCAATCGAAAGTGTCGGCACCATTCTCAAATCCAATGAACATGTCATCCGGCTCACCAATCCCAAGCAAATGCCTCGGTTTGGCTTTTGGCAATTCAGATGTCATCCAGTTGAGAATTGTCCCTAAAGTCTCTTTGTCTAACGCTCCGCCTAGACCAAAACCGTCAAAATCCATGGCTCCTAGTTCGCGGGCGGCTTTACGGCGCAGGTCTTCGTACTGGGCGCCTTGGATGACTCCAAACAGTGCCTGATACGGCCGATGCGACCGCAGTTCGGTTAGCCGCTGGTGTTCGGCAATGCAGCGCATCGCCCATGCATGGGTTCGATCGACTGCCTTCTCTTGATATTGCCGAGTATTGAGAAGGGTGGTGCACTCATCAAAAGCAAAAATAATGTCGGCGCCGAGTTGGTGTTGAACTTGCATGGAAATTTCAGGTGTAAACCGATGCATCGTTCCATCGAGGTGTGATTTGAAAGTTACTCCATCGTCATCAACATGTGCCAACCGATCCTTGCCGGCCGCAATCACGTCATCTTTCTGCACAGTCATGCTTTCCATTGCAATTACTTTTTTGAATCCAACCCCGAGTGATAAAACTTGAAAGCCACCACTATCAGTGAAAGTTGGACCTGGCCAATTCATGAATTTACCTAAGCCGCCAGCTGCATCGACAATCTCTGCACCAGGCTGCAAATACAAGTGGTAGGCATTAGCCAATAAAGCTTGCGCCCCTAATTCACCCATTGTTTCTGGCAGAACTGACTTTACGGTTGCTTTGGTACCGACTGGAATAAATGCGGGCGTTTGGATATCACCGTGGGGTGTGTGAATAGTGCCAACTCGACCTTGAATTGGATTGCCACTTTCATCTTGACCAAACTCAGCCTGCACATCAAAGTAGGGGGAAGTCACAAAAAAATACCTATCCGTGATGCTTAAAGGTCAACTGCGAAGTATTGCGGCTCTAGGAACTCGTGGATGCCATGGAAGCCACCCTCGCGACCAAGTCCCGACTGCTTCATCCCACCGAACGGTGCTGCTGGATCTGAGGCAACTCCTCGATTGATTGCAACCATGCCTGATTCCATTTGGCGAGCAATGCCGATACCAGCACCAGCATCCTTTGCATAGACGTATGAAATCAAACCGAACTCAGTGTCGTTTGCCATTCGGATTGCATCTGCTTTTTCAGTGAACGAGACGATTGGCGCAACTGGTCCAAAGATTTCTTCCCGAGTAAGCAGCGAACCATGCTCAATACCCCGCACGACGACCGGAGCAACATATGCACCGTTGGCTGGGGCCAGAGCTGTTGTAATCACGTCACCACCGGCAGCAGCAGCAGCTGTTACTAAATCTAAAATCTTTTGTGCCTCTTTAGCGCTAACCATCGCACCCAAGTCATTTGCAGGATCAATTCCAGGACCAATCTTTAGAGCTGCGAGGGCGTTTGCAAACTTCTTCGCAAACTCATCAACCAATGACTCGTGAACATAAAAACGGTTTGCTGCCGTACAAGCTGCTCCACCATTTCGCATTTTTGCAATCATGGCACCAGCAACTGCAGCATCTACATCGGCACCCTCGAAAACCAGGAACGGTGCGTTGCCGCCAAGCTCCATTGAAGTTTTCAAAACTCTATCAGCAGCCTGCTTTAACAGCATCTTTCCAACAAAAGTTGAGCCAGTGAATGAAAGCGTTGCAATATTTTCGTTGTTCATCAGGCTGCTTACAATTTCAGATGAGCGCGAAGTTGTGATTACGTTTACAACACCAGCCGGTGCACCAGCTCTCTGTACAACATCAGCAACCCACAATGCAGTAAGCGGAGTCTCAGCAGGTGGTTTCATAATTACTGTGCAACCTGCTGCCAAAGCTGGGCCAATCTTCCGAGTCGCCATTGCGGCTGGAAAATTCCAAGGAGTGATTAGCAACGCAACCCCAATTGGGCGATGATCTGTAATCATGGTTTTGTCACCGCTTGGTGAAAGCCGAAAGTCGCCAGGTACTCGACTGGCTTCCTCTGAAAACCATCTAAAGAATTCAGCGGCGTAGTTGGCCTCAGCTAATGCGTCTCGCCAAGCCTTTCCATTTTCCAGCGCAATCAAACGAGCGCAATCTTCAATTTCAGCCGTCATGATTTCCCAAGCGCGACGGAGCACTTCTGCGCGCACCCGTGGAGCCGTCGTAGACCAAGTTTTAAAAGCTGCTGATGCAGCATCAGCAGCGGCGGCGGCTTCAGCCAAAGAGGCATCTCCAACATGTGCCAGAACATCTCCGGTTGCTGGATCAATAACCGGCATTTGAGTTTCAGACACAACCCATTGCCCACCAATTAGTTGGCCGGTTGGAGTTTTGATTTCTGGCATAGATGCTCCTGAGGTCGATGTCTTTAAGCCGAGATTACTCTCGTTAGGCTAGGTCTTGCATACACACCCTCCAGCCGAAGGAAAATCATGGCCTTGCGCAACTTGGTCAACTTGGAGTCTGTCCAAATTGACTTTGGAAAAGGCCCTGTCCTAGATGACATGTCCCTAGGTGTACTTGAAGGTCAGAGGGTTGGCATTGTGGGCCGGAATGGTGGCGGCAAAAGCACTTTAATGCGGGTGCTTGCAGGAGCTGAGCCCCCACACAAGGGCCGACGGTCTATCGCAGCCGACACGCGAATCGGTTGGCTCAACCAGCAGGATGACTTTGCTCCTGGTGAGACCGCCCGCGGCTTCATATTTGGCGATCAGCTTGAACATGAATGGGCTGCAGTCCCCCGATATCGCGAAATTGTGACCGCCTTGCTTGGCGGCATCCAAAGTGCCGAACTTGAAAAACCGCTTGCAGAAATGTCTGGCGGTCAACGCCGCCGAGTGTCTCTTGCTAAACATTTGGTTTCAGACATCAACTTGCTGTTACTAGACGAGCCCACAAACCATCTTGATGTTGAAGGGGTTGCTTGGCTGGCACAACATTTGAAACAACGAACCGATCTTGCTGTCGCTGTGATTACACACGATCGCTGGTTTCTGGATGAAATCAGTGACATTACGTGGGAAGTCGTTGATGCCGAAGTTATGGAATATGACGGTGGCTACTCCGCATTTGTACTTTCTAAAGCCGAAAGAATGCGGCAGGCCAGCTCTGCCGAATCACGTCGCAACAACTTACTTCGTAAAGAGTTGGCGTGGTTGAGACGTGGTGCACCAGCTCGAACTTCAAAACCTAAGTTTCGAATTGATGCAGCTAACGAACTGATTGCAAACGAGCCACCACCGCGAAACGAAACTCAATTGCTCGCGTTCGCAAACAGCCGACTTGGAAAAAGTGTTATTGATTTCACTGATGCCGACATCAGCGTTGGACCAGAACCGCTGATTACCCATTTGAATTGGATTTTG
>JBIKSQ010000128.1:0-4085 GCA_044348555.1 Candidatus Nanopelagicales bacterium
TATTTTGTTAACAATTAGTAAATCAAACTCGCCGTCTTTGATATGCGCAGCCGGGCAAACCTTCATGCCACCGCCAAACATCGAACCGTTTCCGATTACGACAACCATTGCCTGAAACTTTTTTTCTTCTCCATTAAATTTCCAGTGGTAATCAATCGGCTTAAAGCTTCTGAGAGTTTTAAAGAGGGCAGCGATGTATCGGAAAGTACCCTTCAAGTAAGTCATCTTGGCGGAGTTCGCATTTACGCGGGAATCAAATCCAGCAGACATAACTGCCATCACCGTATGCTCTTTGTCATCAGAGGTTCGTAGCCTGATTGAATCGACTGGAGTTTTATCATCTGCTAAGTACGACGCAATAAAATGATCGGCGCTGACCTTGGTGGCTTCGTAGTTTCGGCCATGCGGCAACCCACATACTCTGGCAACATCGTCCCCACTGCCGGCCGCGATAATGCCAAGCGGTAATCCTGATTCATAAGCAATCTGCGCCGCTGTGTGAACAGAACCATCGCCACCAACTGCAACTATCGATGAAAAATCCGAGATTCGATTCATTACTTTTTGGATTACATCATCCGCTGAATTGCCCTCAACTAATTCGTAAGGAATTGAGTTGGATGCGAATTCCCCAAAAATGTAATCAGCAAGCCGCTCAGTGCGGCCCACCCCCGCTTTCCGATTCATGAGTAATGCAATAGTCACTAGGCGACGCTAGGACTTGGTTTTAGCCCTGAATAGCCACCGCGACGCATTGTTTACCAAATCGTTGCTATCGTGCGCGACTCAGACTCAACGAAGCGTCAGGATAAATTGTGAACCGACTAAGAAAAATCCAAACCGGAAGCTGGTTTTCTTGGTTAACAATTTTGGTCCTGGCAAGCTTTCTGCGGCCCCCAATTGCAGATCTTGGTCCGCTTATTCCGGTCATTAAATCCGATCTCAACCTGTCTGCAAATCTGGTTTCAATCATTGGCTCTCTACCAACCATCGGCTTTGGTGTCGGTGCTCTGCTGACTCCGCTGCTACTAAAGCGGGTCTCCAAGCGCACTCTGCTCAATGCGGCAATCATCGCGCTCACTGCCTCCGTTTGGCTGCGTACCCAGACCTCAGCAACCGGTCTTGTTGTCTTCACCGCAATCATTGGCCTCACGATCGCTATCGGCAACACCCTGCTGCCTTCCCTAGTCAAGAGTGAGTTCCCCCACCGAATCGGCCTGGCAACTGGCCTGTACACAACCACCATGGCGGTTACCGCTGGCGCTGCGGCCTGGAGTGCAGTTCCGCTTGCAGGTAGCGACGGCACTGATTGGCAGGCCTCCCTAGCTTGGCCCACTGCAATCGGTGTGGTTGCGGTCATACTGCTGCTGGCGAATCGCTTCAGCGCAATTGCAGGCATCCCAGAAATCCACCTCGGCCGACTGATTCGCTCGCGTTCAGCTTGGTCAGTGACCCTGTTCGTGGGCGTGCAGAGCTTGATGTTCTACGCGGTCTTGACCTGGTTGCCCTCGTTGTTGCAGGCCGCCGGGTACTCACCTACTGAAGCTGGTGGCTGGTTGAGTTATGTCTCCACAATCGGAGTACCACTTGGTTTGACGTTGCCGTTTGTAATGCGAAAGTTTGAATCACTCGCAACCGCTGCGATGATTTCAAGTGCTGTCGTGGTTGTGGGCACAATCGGTTTGGCCCTCAGCCCAGGGAGCTTCATCTGGATCTGGCTTGGTTTGATGGGAATCGGTGGCGGACTGGCATTTCCACTTTCGCTGGCCATGATTACACAACGCGCTCGAACTGCCGATATCACGACCTCACTCTCGGCGATGAGCCAAGGCTTCGGCTATCTGATTGCCGCGCTTGGAACTTACTTAATTGGTATCGTTGCATCATGGAGTAACGGTTGGGTCATTCCAGCTTGGATATTGGTTGGGTTTGCATTCCTCCAATTCGTCTTCGCAAAACCAGCAGGCAGCAACCAACCAATTTAGCGAATTGAGTTTCATGTTCAACATCAAGCCAAACCCAAGAATTGCAATGTGGGCTCTTTTGTTTGCAACTGCAGTTTGGGGCAGCACATTCGTAGTGGTGCAAGACGGAATCAACCAAATGCCAATGATGATGTTCATGGGTTGGCGATTTGTTATTGCGACCCTGGTCTTGATTGCGATGCGCCCTCAAGCTCTAAGAATGTCGAGCGACACATTCAAAAAAGGTTTCTTCATTGGTGTCACGCTGGCTTTGGGTTACTTAACTCAAACTTACGGTTTGTATTTCACATCCGCGACCATCAGTGCATTCATCACCGGAATGTTTGTGGTGTTGACACCGGTAGCTGCTTTAGTTGTTTACCGGATGAAAATCGCAGTCAGCGGTTGGCTAGGTGTTGGGCTTGCAACATTCGGCCTTGGGCTGATTTCCTTTAACGGTATCGCATTCGGCATTGGCGAGTTTTGGACATTCATGGGAGCGATTTTCTTTAGCTTCCAGATTATGTGGCTCTCTCGCTGGGCAACCCCTGAGACTTCTTTTTCAATCGCGCTCGTACAAATCGCAACCACTGGCACCATCTTCTTTGTTGGTGGCATGTTCACTGATGGATTTGTTGTGCCACAAGGCCAGAGCGTTTGGATTGCAATCATCTTTTTGGCAGTTTTTGCAAGCGCCTTTGCATTCATTATTCAGACTTGGTCCCAGTCGCAAATGACACCAACTCGTGCTGCTGTAATTCTTTCAACCGAACCAGTATTTGGTGGGCTATTTGGATTCTTGATCGCAGGTGATCAAATCACTTCACGCATCATCTCTGGCGGCTTGGCAATCCTGATTGCGATTTATCTGGTCGAGCTTGGACCGAGGAAAAAATCTGATGGTGAAAACGAGGCGATTCGAGACTTATCGCAACCACATCATGGTGTTTAGATGTTTTCAAACCACTTAAATTTCGCACAACCTGTTGCAGCTACGAATTACAGTAATTCTCCACTTACCGAAAGTGAATGAAGTCGCGCGTACAAACCATCTTGGTTTATCAAGTCTGTGTGCGAACCGATTTCTACTACCTGTCCTGCATCCATTGCGATAATCCGATCCGCATCTCGAATCGTGCTTAGTCGATGCGCAATCACAAAAGTTGTGCGGCCTTCCATCAGTCTGGCAAATGCCTGCTGAACCAACTGCTCTGACTCATTGTCGAGCGCTGAAGTCGCCTCATCCAAAACCAGAATTCGAGGATTTCGCAATAGGGCTCGAGCAATCGCCAACCTTTGCTTTTGGCCTCCAGAAAGGGTGAAACCACGCGGGCCAATTTCGGTATGAATACCTTCTGGCAGCAATTCGACAAACTCCATCGCGTTGGCCGCTTCTAACGCTTCCATTATCTGCGCTTCAGTTACATCTTCTGTGCCGTAACCAACATTGTCGAGCACACTGCCCTCAAACATGACGGCTTCCTGTGGC
This sequence comes from Candidatus Nanopelagicales bacterium, assembly GCA_044348555.1. Lineage (GTDB taxonomy): Bacteria > Actinomycetota > Actinomycetes > S36-B12 > UBA5976 > JAFMIT01. Next base: position 3,454 of record JBIKSQ010000128.1, read on the forward strand.
ACTACAGATATGAATCTGCGGATGGTTCGATAATCGACATTGGCGGTATCTTCGCCATCAATCAAAACCTGACCTTGTTCGGGCCGCAAAAATCCAATCAACAAGTTAGCCAACGTTGACTTGCCGCAACCTGATGCGCCGGCAACCGCGACGTACTCCCCCGCCGCAATTCGAAGCGATAAGTTATTGATTGCTGGAGTAGGTGCTTCTGGGTAAGTGAATGTTAAGTTTTTGAATTCGATTTCTCCGCGCACTGTCATCACTTCAGGCTTGCCCCGGTTCGGCTCTAGATCATCAGATTCCAAAACTTCACCAATTGACCTGAGTGATGCAAGACCACGCGCAAAGTTCGGTGCCAAATCTGTAAGGATCACAACCGCCGCAGCTAACACACCAAAATAGCCAGTGAGCATGACTACTTCGCCGGCGCTGATATCAATCAACCCTGTTCGACTGGCCCAGACAGATGTAAACAAAACTAAAGCACTTGAGGTGTGAAAAACTACCCACGACAAAGCGCCAAAACTAGAGTTCACGAAATCTAAACTCAGCGCAGCTTTGCGAGTCGACTCGTATCCCTTTTCCACCTTCGTGGTTGCAGTCTCTTCTAACCCGTGTGAGCGAGTGACTGG
>JBIKSQ010000129.1:0-4075 GCA_044348555.1 Candidatus Nanopelagicales bacterium
TAGGGCCAATACATTTAAGAAGTCCAATTTTAACTGCCAGTGGCACTGCTGCATCTGGCAAAGAATTAGATCAGTTTTTTGATTTGAGTCAGATTGGTGGGGTTGTAACCAAATCCATCATGCTCAAAGCGCGAAGCGGCAGAGCTACACCACGAATGGTTGAGACACCATCAGGTATGTTGAACTCAATCGGTTTGCAGGGACCTGGTGTTGATCAATTCATCGAACAAGATTTAACCTGGCTGGCAGCTCGAGGAATTACGACAATTGTTTCAATCGCTGGCAACGACTCTCGAGAATTCTGGACGGTTGCTTCAAAACTTCGGGGCCATCCCGCAATCTCTGGTATTGAAGTCAACATTTCTTGTCCAAACGTGGCCAACCGTGGTTTGGTGTTTGCTTGTCATCCGGGAACGGCGGGCGAGGTTGTTTCAGAAGTAAGAAGTGCGGTTGGTCCAGAGTTCCCACTCTTTGCAAAGCTCAGCCCAGATGTCACAAACATTGCCGAGATTGCCCAGAGCGTAGTCAGCGCAGGCGCAACTGGTGTTTCACTAATCAACACACTTTTGGGTATGGCTCTAGATCATCGGACGCTGAAGCCGATTCTGGCTGGTCGCACAGGTGGACTTTCTGGCCCGGCTATTCGGCCGGTTGCAGTGCGTGCGGTTTATCAAGTTCGTGCTGCGTTGCCAGACGTCCCAATTTTGGGAATGGGTGGAATTCGCTCAGGTATCGATGCGTTGGAGTTCATCGCCGCTGGTGCGAACGCGGTCTCCGTGGGAACAGCGATCTTCGGTGACCCATCTGCGCCGATGCGAATTCAACGTGAACTGGAGCACGAACTTAGTGTTCGGAACTTTAAGAGCCCAACAGAAGTTTGCGGCATCGCGCATCAAGGAGTTGAATGAAAGCACCTATCGCCGTAGCACTTGATGCGCCAAAGTTGGCAGATGTTGCAACCTTGGCGATGCAGTTGGCACCGCATGTTGATACTTTGAAAATTGGATTAGAAACGTATCTTCGAGATGGTTCGAGCGCAATTGACTATGTGACTCAAAGTGGTTGTAACTTGTTTTTGGATTTGAAGTTGCATGATATTCCGAATACGGTTGCTGGAGCTTGCCGAAGCGTAAGCAAGTACTCACCAAAGTATTTAACCGTGCATGCAAGTGGTGGTTTCGAAATGATTAAGGCAGCAGTTGAAGCGTTGCCAGAAACTCGAATCACAGCAGTCACGATTTTGACTTCACTCGCATCATCCGATCTTGAAGCAATCGGCTTTGGCAAAGATGCACAGGCCGCCTCAATCAAACTTGCAATGCTTGCGGTTGATGCAGGTGCGCGGGCAATTGTCTGTTCACCTCAAGAGGTTGCAGCGATTCGCGCAGTCGTACCAGCTGACATCACGCTAATCACACCTGGAGTGCGACCAGTTGGAGCTGATCTGGCAGATCAAAACCGAGTCGCAACACCGCGCGCTGCCATTGCAGCTGGTGCAGATCTGCTCGTGATCGGTCGTCCCATCACGCAAGCCCAGGATCCAGCAGCTGCAGCCGTCGAAATCGCACTAGATTTGGCGTCATCATGAGCGGTAATTTGGTGGTTGTCAGTGGACCTTCAGGAGTCGGCAAATCGACGGTGGTCAACTGGGTGCGGGAGCATCCAGGGGTGAATCTGTGGGTTTCGGTATCCATGACAACTCGGCCAATGCGAGATGGCGAAACTCACGGGGTTGAGTATTACTTTGTGACTCGCGATGATTTTGAAGCCACAGTGGCTGCTGGGGAAATGCTGGAATGGGCCGAATTTGCGGGAAATCTGTATGGCACACCGGCAGCAGCGGTAGCTCAGGCGCTAGATAGTGGGACGAATGTGCTGCTAGAAATAGAGATTCAGGGCGCTCGGCAGGTCAAAACTCGTTTTCCCGATGCTAAATTGGTGTTTTTGACCCCGCCTTCCTGGGAAGAACTAGTCTCGAGATTAACTGGTCGAGGCACTGAAAGCGCCGAAGTGATCGAGCAGCGACTTGAGGTGGCGCGCTATGAATTGAGCCGAGAATCGGAGTTCGATTTCTCTGTGGTCTCCTCCACGGTCGAAGAAACCGGCCGAGAGTTGCTAAGGTTCGCCAATACATCCCTGAATTTGTGAGGTTTCATGTCCGGAACTACTGCTCGTCCTGAAGGTATTACCAACCCACCAATCGACGATTTGATTGAAGCCGCTGGCTCCAAGTACCAACTTGTTATTTATGCAGCCAAGCGCGCGCGGGAAATCAATGCCTACTACAGCCAGCTGGATTCCGGTTCCTTTGAGAACACCGGACCACTAGTTATGGCCGAACGCACCGAGAAGCCAATGTCGATTGCAATGCGCGAAATCGAAGAGGGCAAGTTGCGTTACGAGCACATCACACCCGAATCCTAGAAATGAATGATCGCAGTGCCGCTGCGCGTCCCCACGTTGTAGTGGGTGTCGCGGGCGGCATTGCTGCATATAAAGCACTCGAAGTCATACGACTCTTTACCGAGGCCAACTACAGCGTTCAAGTTCTTCCCACTTTGAGCGCTTTACGTTTTGTGGGTGAAGCGAGTTTTGCTGCATTGTCAGGCAACAAGGTCGCTACCGACGTCTGGTCTGATGTTGAAAATGTTCCGCACGTAACCATCGGCAGATCTGCTGACTTGGTTGTTGTTGTTCCGGCTACGGCTGATCTGATTGCACGTGCCGCTGCTGGCCGAGCTGATGATTTGCTCACAGCAACTTTGTTAACCGCCACCTGTCCAGTTTTGTTCGCACCAGCGATGCACACCGAGATGTGGGAAAACTTGGCAACGGTTGCAAATGTCAAAACTTTGCGGGAGCGTGGAATTGATGTACTCGAACCCGCTTCGGGAAGGCTCACCGGTGCTGATAGCGGCAAAGGTCGACTTTCAGATCCCAGTGAGATTTTTGAAGCTGCCGAGTTGTTGCTAGCTACGAAGTTGCCAAATTATTCAGGCAAAAAAGTTTTGGTAACTGCTGGTGGAACCCGTGAACCGCTTGATCCAGTGCGGTATCTGGGTAACAACTCCAGCGGTAAACAAGGTTATGCATTTGCAAAAGTTTTACGCGCAGCTGGTGCTCAGGTAACTCTGATTTCAGCTAACTCTTCGCTTGCCGATCCTGCGGGCGTGACGGTTGTTAAAGTCAAAACAGCCAATGAACTTTTTGAGGCAGTTAAGCTGGAGCAACAATCAGCAGATGTTGTGATTATGGCAGCGGCGGTTGCAGATTTTCGACCAGCGAATTATCAAAAAGCAAAATTGAAAAAAACTGAAGTAAACAACATTGAGTTGGAATCAACAGTTGATATTCTGGCTTGGCTGGGGGAGCACAAACCTCAAGGCCAGGTGTTAGTTGGCTTTGCTGCTGAAACTGGAGATGATTCCAAGGCCGCTATTGATTATGCGACTGGAAAATTAGCAGCAAAAAATTGCGACTTCCTTGTCATGAATTCGGTTGCCGGCGGTGAGGTCTTCGGCTCCGACAGCAACGAAGTTACCGTGCTGAGGGCAGGTGGAGAGCAACATCAAATTCCAACCACTTCAAAGTTGAATGTTGCAGTAACTGTCTGCCATTTGGTCATTTCCTAGACCTGCAGTTCCTGCTTTGGGCTGCCTCTTACACTCCGCGAGGAATTTCTAGGAGGAAATGTGTCGAAACGGCTTTTTACATCGGAGTCAGTCACCGAAGGTCATCCAGACAAAATGGCGGATCAAATCTCGGATGCGATTTTGGATGATTTGTTAGGGCAAGACCCCAAAAGCCGAGTGGCCGTCGAAACTCTACTGACGACTGGTCAAGTTCACGTTGCTGGCGAAGTTACTACTGAAGGCTTTGCAGATGTTGCCCAGATTGTGCGCGCGGTTGTTTTAGAAATCGGTTACGACTCTTCAGTTAAAGGTTTTGATGGCGAGTCTTGCGGCATTTCGGTGTCGATTGGAAAGCAGTCACCTGATATCTCGCAGGGAGTCGGACAGGCAATTGAGCATCGAGCTGAAGGTGGCACCGATCCACTCGATGCACAAGGGGCCGG
>JBIKSQ010000130.1:0-4065 GCA_044348555.1 Candidatus Nanopelagicales bacterium
TCGAGTTTTGTCAATAGGCAGTCACCGAACAATGTGCATAAACCTGTGGATGAAACGCCGAAGTTATCCACTTTCGCTTGTTGACAAACCTGTGGAGAAATCCCGACTTTTCCACAGGCTCTGTTTTCGCACTTCTTTTTTGAGATTAAAAATCGAAAAATTTATGTGGATAAATGTCTTGACTGGATTGTTTATAACAATTTTTAGGAATAGTTGAAATTGTGCATAAAAGCCACAGATTCAGTTACTCAAAGTGAGTTAGTCAGACGCTTCGCTATTTTTTAGCGTTTCCAAGTACTTCTCTGGGTCTTGTAAATCATCGGCACTTGGGCAGAAATCAGGATGACTCCAGATCCAATCTCGTTTTTCCATTCCAAGTCGGCTGTCAATCAGGTTCCAAAGCTCTTGAGTGTCACGCAGCATTCGCGGCCGAAGTTCAAGACCAACCAACTTGGCAAATGTCTTACTAGCTGGGCCACCTGAGATTTGGCGGCGTAGAAATGTTTCGTTTAACGCGCTGGCATTAGCCAATCGGTCAGCGACTGCAGCAGCGGTTACGAGTGACACCCAACCCTCAACCAGCGCAAGCGTGAATTCCATTTTGTTTAATGCTTTTTTCTGGGATTCAGACTGTGTGGGTTCAAAAATGCCACTTGCCATAAGTTCTTGTACGCCATTTGCATCAGCCGGATCGACACTAGACATGATTTCTCGAATGCGATCGCTATCAAACTCAATCCCGCGAGCAAAAGCGCTAATCAAATCTGCAAGTTCGCGTTGTAACCAAGAGTTTGCAGCCATGAGTCTCTGAAACGCCACTTCACGAACAGCGATATAAACCATTGCTTCACTCACAGGTAGCTCGTGCTCTTCGGCAAATCGACTCACTGCGTTTGGCAAGATTGCAGGAATGCAGTCTGCCGAAAGTGGAGCCGCAATGTCGCTCGCAGCAATCATTTCGTTTGAAAGCGTGCCCAGTCCGTTGCCGAGCTGCATGCCAGTGGAAATTGCCGCCATCTTTTTGGCCATTGCCATGACTGGCTCGAGCATTTGCTTAAGTTCCGGCGGCACTTCCATTCCTGGTAGCAAATCCGAATTCATGTCTGCCATTGTGTTCTGCAAACCATCCGCAACCGGGTCGATTAACGGTTGCCAGGCGGGAAGTGTTTGAACTAGCCATTCACTGCGCGACCAAGCCAGAGCTGTTGACGAGTTTGCAGGGAAGGTTGTCACCGCGTCCACCCAGGTTTGGGCAAGCGCAACTGCGTCATTAACTGATTTCTGCTGACCCTCAGTAATGCTGGGGTCGCCGCTTTGCGAGATGGCGTTTCGGGCAGTGTCCCGAATTGTGTTCCACGATACTGAACCAGTTTCACCATCAGTTTCAGACTGCTGCATCATCGAACCAAGTTGTTGCAACATCGCACCTAATGAATTCATGTCAAACTTTTGCTCGTTGTTTGAGTTTGGATCATCTGAGTTTGAATCACCAGGGGTGAAACCGAACGGAATATTCATGTGAACTCCTCTAAGTGGTTAAACCTAGCAATGCAAAACCGATACCGAAACTTTTCGCAAACTTTTTCGGCTGGCATTGGGTATCCTTGGACCATCAAAAGGAGTCGCTGTGTCACCTGTAGCTGAAGTCATCATGTGGCTGCTGATACCTGTCTTAACGACCTTTGGTGCCTGGTTTTACCTACGAGCCAAGAGCAAAGCTGATGTCAACGCACAACTTGGAATCGTTGACACCGACCTGCAGCGAATGCGCCAGCTACTGGGCAAATTCCGGAATGATGATTAATGCCGTTTAAATTTTCGGCAAGAGAATTCATAAGCAAATTTGAGAATACTCCTAGTTTTTTCATTGCTATCGCTTTGCTTTTTGGAATGGCACTTCAAGGCATGCCATATGTGCGCTCAGAGCCTGGCAGTACTTACGACTCAGTCGGCAAAATTGACGGTGTCGATCTACTGAAAATTGGGAAATCGGAATATCCAGTTTTTGATGCAAATGGAGAGCTTCGAATTTTGACGGTCAACTCCTGGGGTGGCCCTTACGGCCCACTGGTTTTTGGAGATGCAATGAGAGGGCTTTGGGATCGGAGTATCACGATCGAGCCAGTTGAGTTTCTTTATCCAGAACCAGTTGATGCGGATGAAGAACGTGAGGAAGGCCAGTTTCAGTTTTCCTCTTCTGGCAACACCGCCCTTTATGTGGCGTTGACTGCACTCGAAATCCCAGTTACTTCTGAACTTATTATTTACAACATCAACCCCGATGATCCAGCTGCCAAAAAATTAGTACAGGGTGATGTGCTGTTAGCTCTGGATGGTTCTCCTATAGGAACGTTTGAAGAACTCACTACCTTCATGGACGCAAAAGTTGAGGGCGAGACAATCACAGTGAAAGTCAAGCGGGGAACCAAAACTAAAGATGTTTCAATAAAGCTCACCGCTGATGATGCGGGCAAAGCTCGCATTGGAATTTTCTTGTATACGCAGTTCTCCGGCCCGATGGAAATTGACGTGAAGTTAGAAAACGTTGGTGGTCCAAGTGCAGGGTTAGTTTTCACTCTGGGGATCTATGACAAACTTGAAAAGACAGACTTACTTAAAGGCCGAAATATCGCAGGAACCGGCACAATGAATCTTGACGGCTCGGTCGGCGCAATTGGTGGCCTGTACCAAAAAATGGCAGCAGCAGCCCGCTCTGGGGCAGAAATCATGCTGATTCCGGCTGCAAATTGCGTGGATGCGATAAAGGTTCCAGCTGGCCTGCGAGTAGTTCCGGTAGAGAGTTTTTTGCAGGCAGTTGACGTGCTCAGCGGCAGGATTAACCCGCTACCTGCGTGTGTTGAGTCACAGTAGGAACTGCTCGTTTCGGCAATAGACAGGACTTATTGGTAAGTTCCACTCATGAGTGGTTTTGGTCTTAATCCTGATTCAATTTTCGACAACAGTGCCGGTGTCCCAAAGCGATCAAAAGTTCTGATCATCACAGGTGTCGTGCTGTTCGTTCTGGTCTCGCTTTTCATGGCGTTGGCTGGATTCATTACTGACAGAATGTGGTTCGACTCCGTCGGCCAAACTGGCGTGTTCGACAAGCTTTTGTTCACCCGAATCATGCTGTTTGTCATTGGTTTTGTTTTTGCTGCAGCATTCACGGGAGTGAATGTCTGGTACGCATACAAGTCGCGGCCAGTTTTCAGTCCATTCGTTGATGCCACTGGAACCGCCCGGGTTGATGCTGCATTGCAGCAACTGCGCAAGATCGGCTTCGTTGGAATTCCACTGGCCGTGGGTCTGCTTGTTGGTGGAACGTTGGCAAGCGGCTGGCAGCAGTGGTTGCAGTTTGCAAACGCAGTTGAGGTCGGTAAGAACGATGTCACTTTCGGAATGGATATTGGGTTTTATCTCTTCCAGCTTCCTTTTTATCAAGTGATTCAAGGTTTCATTCTTTCTACAGTAATCGTCGGTGGTTTAGCGGCACTGGTTGTGCACTATCTCGTGGGTTCAATCAGACCAGCCGCAGTTGGCTCGACCGGAAGAACCTCTTTCAACTTCACAGATGGCGGACGTCGACATATCGCCGTGCTCGGTGGACTATCACTGTTTCTTTATGCCGCTGGAATTTGGCTTGAGCGCTACGCGCTTGTGAACAAACAGAATGAAATCATCACAGGCGTAACTTTCGTGGATGCAAATGTTCATATTCCAGGAATGGCAATGCTTGCGGGTATCGCAGTTCTTGTTGGTGTGCTCTTCTTCGTAAACGTGGTTCGTACTAACTGGACACTGCCACTGCTCGGCGTTGGTCTCATGTTGGTCGCAAACTTGCTGCTCGGTAGTGCCTGGCCAGCGTTCGTTCAACAGGTCCAAGTAAAGCCTGACGAGCAAGCCAAAGAATCTCCGTACATTGCCCACAACATTGCTGCTACTCGCGATGCCTACGGCATTACTGACGTTGAGTATTCAAACTACAACGCGGTTGAGACCCCAGATGCAGATGTCTTAGATACCGACAACGCAACTTTAGAAAATATCCGCTTGATGGATCCACAG
>JBIKSQ010000010.1:0-15904 GCA_044348555.1 Candidatus Nanopelagicales bacterium
CCGTTGATGTGGCGGCCGCTAAAGCCGTAGCTAGCACTTGCGGAGCATGACTGGTTAAAGCTACAACTTGGTCGTGCTGATCAGGCTTCATCTCAATCACGACTGAGCCAAGGCTGGCGATGAAATCCTTTGCCAGTTGAACGGAGTCCTGGCTGGCATATTCAGGTGGAGTTACTACCCAAACCCGATTTAGAAATAAATCGTAGGTCGCAGATTTTGCCCCACTTGATTCCTTACCCGCCATGGGATGCGTAGGCACGAAGTTCGACAACTTTCCAAGATTAGTTTCGACGTCTACTAAAACTTCAGTCTTTATTGATGCAACATCTATAAATGTAGCTGATGGGTTTATACGAATTTGTTCAGAAACTACAGACCTGACCGAGTGAGGTGGAGTGGCAACTACCACCAGTTCTACATCCATTCCTAGCTGCCAGCTTGGTACGCCTAGTAGGGCCGAGACATCAGATGTTAATTGGGGCGTCAATTCCAGCAGATGCGCCTCATGACCAGCATTTTTAGCTGCCAAAGCGATAGAGCCTCCGATAAGCCCTGCCCCTACTACTAAAACCCGGGTCACTGGGCAATGTCCTTGCGAAGCGATTTAGCTCCATGTAAGTAAATATGCTTGATTTCACTTTGCGAGCTTTCGGTATTGCAATGGACCATCACCCGGATAACCAGCGGCAATGCCCCGGCTACATCGAGTTCCTGGGCACAAATCAAAGGCACTTCCCCAAGGCCGATCAGGCGGGCTGCCGCTGCTGGGAAATTGGCATGGATGTCTGGTGTGGCCGTGAAAATAACCGAAATTAGATCCGTAGGAGCCAGCCGGTTTTGTCGCAAAATTTCTTCCATTAGTTCGACCGTTGCGGACTCTATTTGCTCAACCACATCAGCTGAAATCTGGGTCGCACCTCTGATCGCGCGCACTGAAATAGCCATACCCCAATCTTAATATGTCGCGTGGTCTTTCGGGTGGATTTAACTAGAAGTATTTTTGTCGAAATGTCTATTTAGACATAGGTACCTTTTCCAAAAGATTGCAGGATTGCTAAAAGTAGATAAATCGTTTAGTCGCAACTCAAATACAGGGTCTATTTATGAATAAATCTATAAAGCGCCAGCTTTGCGAATTTATTAATAAAGCGTTTTGTATATAAATTACAAGTTGGCTGTTTTGGAAAGTGCCTTAATGTCATCAAAACCGAGCTCCCGAAGCGCTCCGGGCTTCAGCCCATCCAGCCCTAGATTTCCAACCCGGGTGCGCACCAAACGAGTAACTGGATGCCCAACCGCAGCCAACATTCGACGAACAATTCGATTCCGCCCACTGTGCAAAACCACTTCAACTAGGGACTCCCCGTTGTGAATTTGTTTCAATATTGCCTTATCGCAGGCAATCGGCCCATCATCAAGTTCGATGCCATCTTGCAGCAATTTGATCGTGTAAGGCGAGACTTCTCCAGTAACGGTTGCTAGGTAGGTCTTGGGGATCTCGTGAGAAGGATGACTGAGCGAATTCGCCAATTCGCCATCGTTGGTCATGATTATCAAACCCTCAGTGGCCTCATCGAGTCTGCCCACGTGAAAAACTCGGACAGGTAGATCTGCCACGAAATCCCCCAAACAAGATTTTCCGGTGTTATCGCTCATTGCGCTGATTACACCGGTCGGCTTGTTGAAGACGTAGGCCTTAAATTCAGGCCGATTTAGAATCAGGACCCCATCAACTCGAATTTCATCAGTTTCCAGAGCCCGAGAGCCCAGTTCGGTGATGATTTGTCCATTTACACTTACCCGGCCACGCTCAATCAGAATCTCGCAATAACGACGGCTGCCAATTCCAGCTGCCGACATAATTTTTTGCAGGCGTACTGGGTTTATTTCCATAGTCTAAATATTAACTAGAGAATTAGGCTTCGAGGTCCTCGACAGTCGCTAAATCTGGTAAAAACTCAGCAATTTGGGGTAAATCCTGAAGATCTGTGAGTCCTAGGCGCTCTAAGAACAACCCTGTGGTCTGGAACAACATGGCCCCAGTATCAGTTTCGGTGTCCGAAACCTCGATTAAACCTCGAGATTCCAGGGTTTTGACTACGCCATCCACATTTACACCACGAATAGCAGATACCCGAGCCCGGCTAACTGGCTGCTTGTAGGCAATAACCGCTAAAGTCTCTAAAGCTGCTTGAGTTAATCGAGCTACCTGACCATCGCGAACATAAAGCTCGACCATGGCCGCAGCCGCCTCAGCTGTGTAAAAACGCCAGCCTTTGTTGACTTCTCGAAGTTGAATTCCCCGCTCGGAATAGAACAATTCAAGCCGATTCAGCGAGGATTGGATGCGATCCTCGGTAAAGCCCAAAGTCGCAGCCAATGATGTCGCGCCAATTGGCTCATCTGCCACCAGCAGAATTGCCTCAATCACTCGATCTAATTGGTCATCATCGTAGTTAGATGCATCAAGTTCTAGTGGAGATTCAGTCATTATTTACCTCTTCTGGCTCATCAAACTCTTCAAAATCAATCGCTTCAACGTCTGCTCGATTCTCAATCCATTTGATCTGCAATTCCCCAAGGGATTCGGGCTGCTCAAACGAGATGACTTTTTCCTTGAATAGTTCAAGTAAGGCAAGAAACCGCGCCACAATCACGGCGGTGTTCTCTGCATCTTGAACTAAGTAGCGAAAAGTACAACTTTTCTGCCGTTTTACCCTTTCAATCAGCAAAATTGCCTGTTCGCGAACCGAAACAGCAGGATTGTGCAGATGGCTGGTGCCAACGGTTGGGGGCGCCGGCCGAGGCGCGAAGACCTTGGCCGCCAGCCCAGCTAGCTGTTCTGGAGTTACTGAAAACAGCAATTCCGGCATCAGGGATGCAAACGGCTCCGGCAGTGGGGCATTTCGGTAAAAACGATGGGATTCTGCCTCTATAAGTTGGGCAAATACCGCAGAAACCTCTTTATATGTCCGATATTGCAAAAGTCGGGCAAACAACAAGTCCCTTGCCTCGAAAATGGCAATATCCTCTTCATCCTCGACTTCACCGTTTGGCAGCAGCAAGGCACTCTTCATGTCTAGGAGGGTTGCAGCCACGACTAGGAACTCCGTGGTTTCATCCAGATCCCATTCCACCCCCTGGTCCTTCAGGTAGGCAATGAAGTCGTCAGTGACGATATGTAGGGCTAACTCCGTGACTTCTAGCTTGTGCTTGGAAATCAAGTGCAAAAGTAGGTCGAACGGGCCTTCGAAATGTTCTAAGCGAACTAAAAAGCCAGATTCAACTGTTGTCGAGTCTTCGTTCGCGGTTTGCATGGGCGCACAATAAGTGAAAGCCCGCATTTTGGCTCGCACCTTGCCAAAATGTATTGATTTATCGTAGTCTCGCTTTAGCAACAGGTCAGTTTGGTAATAAGTCAAGAAATGGATTTGTCGACATATGTCAGTAGATGTAGATAAGTGGCTCGAGTATCAACCGAGTACACCGAAAAAGCAGTCTTCCCTAAATAAACCAACCGTTATTTCCATCTTCAATCAAAAAGGCGGCGTGGGTAAAACAACTTCTACCATTTCGCTTGCTGCAGCACTTGCAGACTTTGGTCGCAAAGTTCTGGTGGTTGACTTTGATCCGCAAGGCTCTTTAACAGTTGGCCTTACCGGCATCCAAGATATGGAGCCAACTATTTATGAAGCAATCTTGGGACACGCAAAAGCTTCCGACATCATGCTCAAGACAAATGTTCCAGGCGTTGACCTAATCCCAGCGAATATTCACTTGGCCTCAGCCGAAATTCAACTCTTTCAGCAATACGGTCGAGAGTTCGCTTTACAGAAAGTCTTGAGCGAAGTAATTGCGGACTACGACTATGTATTAATCGATTGCCTGCCATCGCTTGGTCTCTTAGCTGTTAATGCTTTGTCTACCTCTGACTGGATTTTGATTCCGATGCAATGCGAGTTTTACTCGATGAAGGGAATCGGGCTACTTGATGAAACGCTCGACAACGTGCGCTCGCGCATCAATCCAAAACTAAAAGTTCTTGGCATGTTGCCTACCATGGTTGGTCGCTCTGGCCATCACCGTCAAGTCCTCGAACGCGTTATTGAAGAGTTTGGTGACTTGGTTTTCCACACCACAATTCCTGAAACCATTAAGTTTTCTGAATCAACCGTAGCTTCAATGCCAATCACGACTTACGCTGCAAAATCTCCAGCGGCTACTTCATACATAAAGGCAGCGGCAGAGTTGATTGAAAGAATAGAAAAAAATCCTTCCGTCGAAATCGAAACTCAAGAGGTTGTAAATGGCTAAGCGTCCAGCTCTCCCCGGTGCGGATGAACTATTCCGTCGCACAGCAAGTCCATTGCGTCCAGATGCAAGACCTCTAAGCGCGGTTCCGGATTCAGAGGCTGATTCAGAGATTGTTAATCAAAGTATGCAAGCAACCGATCGCAACGAAGTTGTTGAAGCGCCTGTTGCTTTAGAAGGTGGAGTGCGCCCAGTAACTGCAGCACCGCGTCGCCGTCGGGGATCTTCTCGGCCGACCGGCAGAGTTCGTCACGAAGAGAAAATTACTGTCTATGTGTCCCCTGAAGAATTAATCGAACTGGAACATGCTCGGTTGGCTTTGCGTGGAACACACGGACTAGCAGTTGATCGTGGTCGCATAGTTCGCGAAGCGATTGCTGTCGTAGTCGCTGATCTTGAAGCACGTGGATCTGATTCCATCATAGTTCGGCGTTTACTCGGTCTTTAAAAAACTCAAAGTGGGATGAGATCAGTTACTGATCTCATCCCACTTTTTTATCGCCGTGAGCGCGGATGCGAAAGTGCGTAAGTTTCGCGAAGCTGATCGATCGATACGTGTGTGTATATCTGAGTTGTTGTTACGGACGCATGCCCCAACAACTCTTGAACAATTCGTACATCTGCACCGCCCTGCAACAAATGTGTTGCAAAACAATGTCTCAACGTGTGCGGAGAGACTGGTACTCGCAGGTTTGCAGCAATCGCCGCCTCGCTCACAATTTTGAAAGCTGCTTGCCTTGAAAGCGGCTTGCCACTTCGGTTGAGAAAAACTCGGTCCTCCGAGTCCCGAAGCAAGCCCGGTCTTACACGGACTAGATATGAATCGAGTGCTTGTAGAGCTGCTGTTCCAATTGGGACTACTCGCTCCTTGCTGCCTTTACCAACCAGACGAACTGCTCCGTTTAGCAAATCCATAATTCGCAAGTTGGTAAGCTCAGAGATTCGAGCACCAGTTGCGTATAGAAACTCCAAAATAGCAGTGTCTCTAATAGCAAGTGGCTCATCCTTAACGCTGAAAACTTCAATCAATTGCACGGTATCTTCGACACTCAGTGCTTTAGGAAGTTTTAGACCCTGCTTCACAGTCAGTAATTCCACGCTTAGATCTGAGTCGCACCATCTTTCTTGAACTGCAAATTTGTGAAATCCACGAACAGCCGCAAGTTTCCGATTTAATGAAGAGACTGAATACTGGCGAACCGGGTCGCTCAAATAGCTCTGATATTGCTTTAGATCCTGTTCGGTGATTTTTTCAAAAAGTTCAACCGCTTGAGATTCAAGAAATTGAATGTAAGCATCGAGGTCTCTTTTGTATGCAAGAACCGTGTTTGGACTCAACTGTCGTTCAACTCTGAGATGGCTGAGGTACTCAGCCAGTCCAAGATGAAGTTTCAATTTATGCCAATGTGCTTAGTTTGAGACCAAAAGTATGCGCAACCTCAGCGTTATAGACCTCTCCAGCATGAGTGTGAAGACCTGCCATCAGGCCAGCATCTTGCGCAAGTGCTTCCCGCCAGCCAAGGTTTGCAAGCCGCAGGGCGTACGGCAACGTTGCATTTGTTAAACCAAATGTTGAAGTCCGAGGAACCGCTCCAGGCATGTTTGCTACGCAATAGAAAATCGTGTCATGCACCGCATAAGTCGGATCAGAGTGAGTTGTAGGTCGGGAATCTTCAAAGCAACCCCCTTGGTCAATCGCAATATCCACTAAAACAGCCCCTGGCTTCATTTTTGAAACTAGTTGATTTGAAACAAGTTTTGGAGCCTTTGCGCCCGGAATCAAGACTGCCCCGATTACCAAATCAGCTTCCATGCAGGCTGTCTCCAGATTATGCTCATTTGAAGCCAAAGTCTGAACCTGATTTCCAAACTCAACATCAAGTTGCCGCAAACGTGCCAGATTCCGGTCCAGAATCGTCACTTGAGCGCCCATTCCGACTGCAATCTTCGCAGCGTTGGTGCCAGCGACTCCCCCACCAATCACAACAACTTTTCCAGCCAAAACTCCAGGGATTCCGGCCAAAAGAACGCCGCGTCCGCCGTTTGCCTTCAGCAAACTGTCTGCCCCAACTTGGGTGGCCAATCGCCCAGCCACCTCGCTCATAGGAGCTAACAATGGCAAGGTTCCTTCTCGGTCTGTCACGGTTTCGTAGGCAATAGATGTAACGCCTGCGCGTATCAGCGCATCGGTGCATTCTTTGGATGCAGCAAGGTGAAGAAAGGTGAACAACACTTGGTGCTTTTGCATCAAGTCATACTCAGCAGCGATTGGTTCCTTTACTTTGATTAACAATTCGGCTGATTTCCAAACCTCAGTGGCAGTTGCAACAATCGTGGCACCAGCTTCAACATATTCATCATCAGAGAAAGCAGATCCAAGTCCGGCTCCCTTTTGCACTGAAACTTGATGACCAGCCAGAGTCAATTCCTTCACTCCAGCTGGAGTCAGGCCAACTCGATACTCATGAACTTTGATTTCAGTTGGAACGCCGATTTTCATATTTCTCCTAGAAAGAATGCTAGATGACGCTTAGTTTAGAACTTGAATAAACGATTCTGAACAATTAACTCTTCACGCATTGGCCAACCGGCGATTGAGCCTCTAAGCGCAACATCATTTCTTAAGTGCGTTTGAGCGGCCAAAACTCCAACAACGGCGGTTGGGCTTTGAATGCCACCTGAGAAAATTTTAGCAATTGCAGTCTCTAGCGGTTCGAACCAAATCTCGATCTCGCTCTCCTCCGCCGTTCGCAGATATGAGTTTTCCAGAGCTGGTGACAAGCCAGTTGCTAGAAAAACCCGAACCGCTTCACTCGAGGAACCGGGCGAGGTGCAAAAATCAACCAGCACCTGCCAGTTTGCTGCCATATACCCGGCTTCTTCCGCCAACTCTCGCTTAGCAGCTGCAAGTGAATCTTCATCCAAAGAATCTAGTAATCCCGCTGGTATTTCAATCATTGAATGCGCAACCGGATGTCGATACTGTGAAATGAATAGCACTTCTCCTGCATCATTCAATGCAACAACCGCAACGGCACCTGGATGTTTCAAGTAATCTCGAGTCAACATAGATTCTGCAAGTTCAAACTGATCACGAGCGATTTCCCAGACTTTTCCCCGGTAAGTCACCTCTGAATTAGTGACTTTGCGAGCATCTGCGAAATCTGAGTTCAACATTACGGTTTTTTCGCTATTGCAGCTCGAATCAATCCTGTGAAAAGTGGATGAGCTTTGGTTGGTCGAGACTTGAATTCTGGGTGAGCTTGCGTTGCTACGTAGTACGGATGTACATCGCTCGGTAACTCAACAAACTCGACGAGTAAATCATCGGGTGAAGTGCCTGAGAAAACCAAACCAGAATCCGCAATCTGATAACGGTAGTGATTGTTAACTTCGAATCGATGCCGGTGACGCTCTTCAACTTCGTTTGTGCCATAAGTTTTTGCAACCACTGAATCCGGCTTAAGCATTGCCTTATATGAGCCAAGTCGCATCGTGCCGCCCATGTCCCGCTCGCCTGCAACCACATCAGTTTGCTCTGCCATTGTCGCAACAACCGGGTGTGGTGTCGCTGCATCAAACTCAGCCGAGTTAGCGTTATCAAGGCCCGTCACGTTTCGAGCGTACTCAATCACCATGCACTGAAGACCGAGGCAAATTCCCAGCGTGGGAATTCGATTCTCTCTTGCAAACTTCAATGCCCCAAGCTTGCCTTCAATCCCCCGAACTCCAAATCCACCAGGGACTAGTACAGCCTGTACATCTTTAAGTGCATCCGCAGCTCCTGCTGCACTTTCACAAAGATCTGATGGAACCCATTTGATAATCACTCGGCAATCATTTGCAAACCCGCCAGCCCTTAAAGCCTCGGTCACCGAAAGATACGCATCAGGCAAATCAATGTATTTGCCAACCATGGCAACCGTGACCTCATGCTTGGGATGATGCACAACTTTCAGCAGCTTGTCCCAACGGGTCCAATCCACATCCCGAAAAGGCACGCCCAATCTACGAATGATGTAGGAATCGAGGCCTTCGCTGTGTAAAACCTTTGGAATGTCGTAGATGCTCGGCGCATCTTGCGCTGCAACCACCGCTTGCTGTTCCACGTCACACATTAGGCTGATTTTGCGTTTGATTGATTCAGGTACGTCCCGATCGCATCGCAGCACCAAGGCATCGGGTTGGATGCCAATACTTCGCAAAGCTGTAACAGAGTGCTGGGTTGGCTTTGTTTTTAGCTCTCCGGATGGTCCAATGAACGGAAGCAACGAAACATGGATGAAGAAAACGTTATCCCGACCAACATCGTGTTTAATCTGGCGAGCTGCTTCCAAAAACGGCAGCGACTCAATGTCGCCAACCGTTCCACCTATTTCTGTAATCACAACATCAACATCTGCAGCTGCCATGGCTCGAATCCGAGACTTGATCTCGTTTGTAATGTGTGGAATCACTTGGACGGTGTCACCTAGATATTCACCCCGGCGCTCTTTAGCGATCACCTGCGAATAAACCTGGCCTGTGGTCACGTTTGCTGACTGATTCAAGTTCACATCAAGAAATCGTTCGTAGTGACCAATGTCTAGGTCTGTTTCAGCTCCATCTTCGGTGACAAACACCTCACCGTGTTGAAATGGGTTCATCGTGCCTGGGTCAACATTGAGATACGGATCAAGTTTTTGCATAGTTACTCTAAGACCGCGCGATGTGAGCAAATTCCCGAGTGAAGAAGCCGTCAAACCTTTACCAAGGGACGATGCCACCCCACCAGTGACGAAGATATGTTTAGTCTCGTGCGTAACTGACACTTGAACTCCCGCGACCTAATGTGCGACGGAAAACACCGCCTGTCCACGGGGGTTCAGGGTATCAGGTTAAATTCCACGATAAAGCTGATGACACGAATTCCGATATCAAAACTGATAACGAATCAAGATCAACCGGCCCAATCCGAAGAAATTTGGCTTGCTAGGCGGCTAAATCATCGGCAAGACTGAAAGCCGGACTAGGCGATTATTGAAGCTTTCCACAATTTTGCTTTTTCCAGGAGTTCCTCAGCATGCTGAACTGCAGAAGCCGAATCTGATAGGCCCGCCAACATTCTCGAGAGTTCTCGAGGTCGGTCAATAGCCTCCAACGGTTTCACAAAACTCTCCGTCACCATGCCGTCTGAGTCTTTGTCCACGACGATATGCAAATCTGCATAGGCGGCCAACTGCGGCAAATGAGTTACAACCAAGACCTGCCGCTTGGATGCCAACCGGGCAAGTCGCTCGGCGACTGATATCGCAGCCTGTCCAGCAACACCCGCATCTACCTCGTCAAACAACATCACTGATGGTCCAAATTGATCAGTCGATTCAACCAGCACCACTTCGAGCGCCAACATCAGCCGGGAAAGTTCACCGCCACTTGCTGCGGTTGCGATCGGGCTAACTGGCAAACCTGGGTTTGCTGAAAATACAAACTCAATCTTGTCCACGCCATGCTCGGATAATTCAACTGATTCCTGGCGAACTTGAAAGATTGCGTGCGGCAAAGCTAAAGCCTTGAGTTCTGATGCAACACCTGATGCCAGTTGGAGCGCAGCCGCCTGTCGCAGAGCCGATAGCTTCGATGCTGATGCATCTGCTGTGACTTCTGCTGATTTGCGCTTGGCCTCCAGCGCGGTCAGATATTGCGAGTCCGGATCTACTAGCTGCAACTCAATCTTGGCTGCTTCTAGCCAGCTCAGCAAATCTTCTGTTGTTGGACCGTGGCGCAGTAGCAAAGTCTTAAGTTGACGACTTCTCATCATCAAGGAATCTATTTCATTTGAATCAATGTCTAACTCATCTCGAATCTGCGAGATGGAAGACACAATGTCTGCGAGTTCGTTCCGTAGATTGTTCAACCGCCCAGCTAATGCAATCGCATTCGCATCACTTGGCATTCCGTTTTCCAGCGCCCGTGAAGCCGCTTGAATTCCAATCATGGTGGAATCATCCGCTAGCGAATCGATGGCCTTATCAACCGAAGTTCTAACTTCGTCGATTCGACTTAGCCGCTCAATCTTTGCTGCGATTTCATTCTCTTCGCCGACTTGAATATCCAAACTCTGGCACAACGCGATGTCGGCCTTGAGGCTTTCGGCGCGTTCGGCAACTTCCTTTTGCTTCTTCTGTGCATCCTTGAGTTCTTTGGTCGCCGCCTTCAATGCAGTGAAATTTGCAGCGTGCTGGTGCAGCACTCGCCAGAGTTCAACTCCCCCAAACCGGTCCAGAATGATTCGGTGAGTACTCGAAACTAGTAGCCGCTGACTGTCATGTTGCCCGTGGACAACCAGCCAGTTGTCAGCAATTTCCGTAAGTACTGCAGCTGGCACCGAGCGCCCACCGAGTGTGCTTCTGCTTCTGCCTTCCAGCGGGAAGTGGCGATTGATCTGAACATAGCCATCCTCCACAACCGCATCAACTTCTTCCAACGCTTTAGCTAACTCGTCGGATGTGACTTTCAGCTCGCCCGTAACGGCAGCATCTCCAAACTCGTTGAACAACTTGGGCTTGGCGCCAGCGAGGGCTCTAACTGCATCAAACAACAGGCTTTTTCCCGCACCAGTTTCACCAGTGACCACAACCAGCCCTGGTTTCAAATCAAGTTGAGCATGCGAGATCAACCCGAGATTCTTGATTTCTATCTTTTCAAGCATTGTCCCGCCAACTTGAAACTGGCAACCTGAATTTCTCAACTAGACGATTTGTAAACGTACGGGTTGAGATTCGAGCAAATTTCACTTTGTGCGCCGAGCGCTTGATTTTGACAATGTCACCGGCAACCAGATCGACAGAGCGTCTTCCATCCATACTGGCAAAGGCCACATCCGAAATCACCATAACTTCAACACTTGCTGCGGGATCTAAAACAATCGGACGAGAGAACAATGCGTGTGCAGCAATCGGAACTACTTCAATCACATCAGCGGTTGGCCAGATGATTGGCCCACCTGCCGAGAAGGCATAGGCGGTTGAACCTGTCGCTGTTGCGACAATCAGACCATCGCCTGACCAAGCCATCAACGAATCTTCATCAACCCGAACGTTTAACTCAACCATCATGGATCGATCAATCTTTTCAATCGCGATCTCATTCAGGGCAAATCCCGAAATGATTTCGACACCCGAACGCACGATTGCGATTTCCAAAGCCACTCGCTCTTCGGTAGCTAGAAAACCTTTTGCTACAGCTTCAACGATTGAATCCACATCAGAGGGTTCGGCTTCGGCAAGAAATCCCACTCGGCCGAGATTAACTCCAAGAATTTTGCAATCTGATTGAAAGATTCGTTCTACGGCACTCAAGATTGTGCCATCGCCACCTAGGACTAAAAGCAGCTCTAAATCCTTCGGAATGTCTGACTCCAAAGAGAACCTCAAGGCAGCTATGCCATAGTCGGCTAGCCGACCGGCTAAATCTTCTTCGAGCTGGCGAACCGAGTCCCGATCTGAGGCACGCAGAATTCCAAGTTGTTTAATCACTACTTTGGCCCTTCTGCTACGACGCGTCTCACTTCGGTCATTAAATCTGTGCTAAACCTAGGTGAAGCACCACGCTTTAGCCACACAAAATACTCAACATTTCCAGATGGTCCTGGCAGCGGACTGGCACCTAGCGCAACTACTCCAAGATCTAACTCCTCGGCCGCAGAAACTACGCGCATCACAGATTGCTCTCGAAGCACTGGGTCCAAAACAACACCAATTCCAATATCTTGTTTTCCAACTTCAAACTGTGGCTTAACCATCAATACAAAGTCTGCATCTTCTGCAACCGAACTAGCGATTGCTGGGAGCACTGTTGTTAGCGAGATAAAAGATAAGTCGGCAACAACCAAGTCTGGTTGAAATGGTAAATCTGTTGGTTTCAGATATCTAACGTTGAATCTTTCAATTACTTCAACTCTGTCATCTGTCCGAAGGCTCCACGCTATTTGGCCATAACCAACATCAACTGCGGCAACTCGTTTGGCTCCGAGCTCTAGACATACTTGGGTAAATCCACCCGTGCTAGCACCAGCATCGAGGACTTGTTTACCCTCAACTTCTAGGCCGAACGGTGCAAACTCTTCGAATGCGCCGAGCAACTTATAAGCACCTCGGGAAACGTATTTCTCACTGCTAGCTTCAAGCACAATCGACGCGTTTTCATCTACCTGACGAGCCGGTTTATCGCTTGTTACACCAGCAACTTTTATGGATCCCGCCTCAATTAAAGCTTTGGCTTCCTCACGTGACTTTACAAGTTTCCGCCGTACCAGTTCTGCATCAAGTCGCCGAAGTGGCATTAGTCATGCGTTTCCGAAAGCACGTCTTGTAACCGTCGATGAACATCATCAAAGACCTCAAGGTGCTCGCTAACTGGCAAATCTGAAGTATCTCGTAGTCGCTCCATAGCAGCATCAACTTTGGCATCACCAGATGCTTCGATTTCAGGTTTAATCAGAGACATCTGTCTTGAAAAATCGTTATCTTCAGTCATCTTTCCTCAATTCAAACTCGCCATGGTGCAGGATCGAGTTCTAGCAGAACCTGCAAATCGGGTGCGTAATATGTGGGTAGATTACCTGAACCATCCTCGAGCCGATGCACGCCCGTCTGCACCAGCAGCGAGTCAAAGTTAGTTCGGGCTGCCCCATCAATATCTGTATCGAACCTGTCGCCAACCACTAGGGGGTTAGCGCTGCCAAAATGCTTTGCAGCCTCCAGAAATAGTGCCGGCTCGGGCTTTCCAGCCACTAACGGCGAGACACCCGTCAGATTCTCCAAGATGCCAACGAAACTACCGTTGCCTGGCCCGAAGCCACCGGCCACTGGAACACTCGAATCTTTGTTAGTGGCGACCCACTGGGCACCATTAATGATGGCCTGCATTGCGGTGTTGAAATCCCACCAATTGTTTTCAGTTCCATGACCTTGTACAACTGCCACAACCGATTTTGAAAGCTCAATATTTTGCTGCTCGTTTGATGTGGCACGAACAGGTATCAGACCCGCTTCGGCAATTGAAGTGCTGACACCTTCGCCCCCTACCACCAACACTCTTGAGCTGGCCGGTGCCAGATTCTTCAATAATGCGGCTGCCGCCTGAGCAGATGTATAAATCTGACTCGGTTTAATCTGTAAACCCAAACTGACTAGATGTTCAGCCACTTTCGCTGGAGTCCTCGATGCATTATTAGTCGCTGCACAAATCTGTACCTCGCTAGAGATTTGATTAAGGGACTCAATCGCATGCGGCACCGCTTTCTCACCGATATAGACAACTCCATCTAGATCGAGAATTAGCAGGTCGTACTTACCCCAAAGCATCTGCCAAGCCTATCCGCTAGATTTTCACCAAATCATGCACAACCACTTCAGTTACTGCTGCAACCGTCCCACCAACTTTGAAGAATCTCGTCTGGATTCTTCCAGCTAGCGAAATGTCGAAGCTATCTGGCGCATCGACACCGTGACGAACAATCTTTTCGTGTGCTTTGTCATTGACCAAACAATTGATTGAGTCACTGCCAGATTCTTCTCGCAAGACTTTGAGTCGAAAGCGAACATATCGATCACCCGATATTTCGACTTCCTCCACATGCTCAGAAATTCGACCTTGTAGAAATACTTCATTTAACATTTAACCTCCGAGGCAATTGTTTGCCACGGAGGTTAAATTCATGTTCGAATCTTAAAAGCTGTGCAAAAACCAAGCTTGTGGATTAATCGTTTAGATTAACAGCGCGATCAGCCGCATCCGTTAAGTCTTCAACGTCTGCAAGCGCAGCCTTCACAAACCAGTCCCGGGCTTTCGTTCGCTGACCTGCCGCAAGCAAAGCTTCGGCATACGCATAACGAATTCGGGTGACAAGTGGAGTGTGCGCCCTTGAATCGAGTTCTGGAATTTCCAACACTGCAATTGCCGCATCCATTTGACCAAGGTCTCTTCGGGCACCACTTGCAACAATTCGCATTTCTATTCTGGCTTCAGCATCAAGTGAACGAACCTGCTCGCTTCGTGCGATTTGTAGAGCCCGCTGTGGACGACCCAAACCGCGTTCGCAATCTGCCATCAACGGCAAGAACACTGGATCGCCAGTCAATCTCATATAGGTTCGGAATTCATTAAGCGCTTCTGCCCACATCTCAGATTGGTAAGCCGCCATGCCACACATCTCACGAACTGCCGGCAATCGAGCTGCCCGGCTGCGTGCTGCAACCGCATGTTGGTGTGCGAGCGGCGCATCTCCAGCTTCTAGTGCATAAAGCGCTGCCGCTAGATGTTTGGCTACAAACTCAGCTGCAGCGGGTGAAATATTTCGAAGTTCAGCAAGCACTTGCTTAGGCAATATCTTTACATCAACTTCCGAGGGAAGTGAAACCAAGTTTTCAGTTTGTACAGTGCTACGAGTTTCAGAAACTAAATTGCGAGCGCCACCACGTTCATCCCGGCGACCCGCAGGTGCGCGATCGCTGCGACTTGTTGAAGAACGAGAGTCCGACCGAGAATCATCGCGGCGCGGACCTCTACTGCCACCCCGATCTGAACTTGCTGGTCGGGAGCTAGTACGACGTTCTTCACGATTGGATGAATCTGATGTGTTGCGCTGCGGACGTGCACCACCACTGCTTTCGCCATCGCGACGAGGCGGACGTGCACCATCTCGAGAATCGGTACCGCGTCGGAAATCCGGTGAGCCGTCTTCATGGGTGCGTGGACGATTCGCTGACGGGCTACCTGGCCGAGTGCCACCAGGGCGACCTCGACTATCTGGACGGCCCCCACCGCCAGGGCGGGATGAGCCTGGGCGGTTTCCACCAGCACCAGGTCTATTTGAATTACGGCCGCCGCCAGCACCACGGCCGACTGAATGATCTCTTCCAGGCATATTTCCTCCAGTAATAAAAAAAGGGGCCACCGAAACGGTGACCCCTTTTTTCAAAAATTGCCCGGCGGCGTCCTACTCTCCCACACCCTCACGAGTGCAGTACCATCGGCGCTGAGAGGCTTAGCTTCCGGGTTCGGAATGTAACCGGGCGTTTCCCTCTCGCCATGGCCGCCGTAACTCTATTGAATTTAATCGGTCTCCAGGTTTTGGAGTTAGTTCCCGACCGTAATTCGGGAACCGCACAGTGGACGCGTGTCTAATAATGTAAAAGTTTTGTAGTTAAGCCCTCGGCCTATTAGTACTGGTCAGCTGCATGCGTTACCGCACTTCCACTTCCAGCCTATCAACCCAGTCATCTACTGGGGGCCTTACCAGGTTACCCTGTGAGAGTTCTCATCTTGAGGCGTACTTCCCGCTTAGATGCTTTCAGCGGTTATCACTTCCGAACGTAGCCAACCAGCCGTGCTCCTGGCGGAACAACTGGCACACCAGAGGTTCGTCCGTCCCGGTCCTCTCGTACTAGGGACAGCCCCTCTCAAAACTCTTACGCGCGTGGCGGATAGGGACCGAACTGTCTCACGACGTTCTGAACCCAGCTCGCGTACCGCTTTAATGGGCGAACAGCCCAACCCTTGGGACCTACTCCAGCCCCAGGATGCGACGAGCCGACATCGAGGTGCCAAA
>JBIKSQ010000011.1:0-15858 GCA_044348555.1 Candidatus Nanopelagicales bacterium
TATGTTGGAAACATCTCAAACCGAAATCAGGCAATCACGTTGAAACTTGGAAATCTGGCGGGTAAATACAGATCTGTCATCAACAACACCATTTCTGACTTGGCAACTACGCAAACTTTCCACTTGCCGCCAAACGGATATTTGGTTTTTGATTCTCAAATTGAAGGTGGTACTACCAATAGCCCAAACTCACTTTCAATCCAGAGTGCCAAACGAAGTTTGAAGGTTGGTCAAAAAGTCCAACTCAATCCTCGATTTAACATCACAGACCTGGTTAGTGCGAAATACAAATGGGACGTCATTACCCCGGGCGTTGTATCTATTTCAGCAGATGGAAGAGTGAAAGCTCTGCGTAGCGGTTCAGCAACCGTGAGGCTAAAGGCTGCTGGGCTGGTCGCTCGAATCAAACTTCAAGTCAAGTAGTGGGAATTAACTCGTGGGCGAGATGAAATTATTTGCAACTGAACTGATTGATTTAGATCTACAGGCAACAGATAAATCAGCCGCAATCAGAAGTCTTGCAGAAAGAGCGGTTGCTGCTGGCCGGGGAAGCGATGCCGCACTTATTGCGGCGGACGTCTTGGAGAGAGACGAGTTAGGCACACCACAGTTTGATGGAGTCGCAATTCCGCATGCTCGAACTGCTGGTGTTTCGGTACCAACTGTTTTGATTGCGCGGAGTTCGACTGGGATTGTGTTCGACCCCGAAGAGCCAGCCGCTGATGTGGTGTTAATGATTCTGGTACCCGAAGATGCAGCAGATCAACATCTGGAGATCCTGAGCAGACTCGCCCGAAGATTGATGTACCCCGAATTCACAACCGCGCTGCGCAATGCTTCAGCTAGTGAATTAATAGCAGTTCTCGAAAACTGAAAGGAAAATAATGAAGATTGTTGCAGTCACCTCCTGTGCGACCGGTATCGCTCATACTTATATGGCGGCTGAGGCTTTAGAACGCGCAGCGAGAGCTGCAGGTCATGAAATCTGGGTTGAGACTCAGGGGGCCGGTGGCTTGAAGCCAATTCCAAATGACGTGATTGCGGCTGCAGACGTTTGTATTTTTGCAAACGATATTGCGATTCGAGATGCCGAGAGATTCGCAAATCTGCCGACCGTCAAGTCAATGCCAAAAACTGCAATCAAAGATGCTGCTGGTCTCATCAAGCAAGCAGAAGAACTCCTAGGTCAGTAGTTCGAAGGTTGTTAGCCCCCTTTCAACATAAAAAATCGTGGGCTACTCTCTAGACAACCTCGAACCAAAGACTGCACATTTGTGCTAACCGAAATGTGTAACCGACTCAGAACAACCGCAAGTAAGGAACCAGATGGCTAACAGCATGACCGGCATTGGCGTCTCCCCAGGCGTTGCAGTAGGAAAAGTTCACCGCATTGTTCACAAGGTGATTGATCATGCTGTACCAGCCTCTCCGCGTCAGGTACTCGATGCGCTTGCTGCAGTCGGTACAGATTTGGAACGCCGTTCGCAACAGGCTGAACTTGAAGTTGCACGAGAAGTCTTGAGTGCGCAGGCCATGATTGCGCAAGACCCAGCTTTGGTGGAAGCAATCGGTGCGCGGATGCCGAACGACATTGAGTATCCAGATGTGCGCGAAATTATCTATGACTCCTTCGCCGGGTTTCGGACAGCGCTTGAAGCTCTGGGTGGCTACTTTGCTGAGCGTGTAAACGACTTAGATGAAATTGCAAATCGCACAATCCAGATGATCACAGGCGATGTCGACGAAGTTGTCATATTAAGTGAGCCATCAATTGTGGTTGCGATTGACTTAACGCCAGCAGACACGGCAGCACTCGACATGCGATATGCGAAGGCATTGGTGGTTGCAAAGGGCGGCCCGACCAGCCACACTGCAATTGTTGCTCGTGGCCTGGGAATTCCAGCTGTAGTTGGTTGCGTTGATGCTGAAAGTTTAGAAACTGGCAACTACGTGCTGGTTGATGGTCGAGATGGAACCATCATCATCAACCCTGACGAAGCAACCATCCAGCACCACACAACTCGCGAAGAAACTTTGCGAGCTCGGGCAGCTGCCGTCACTGGACCTGGTCGACTTTCGGATGGCACGCCAATCAATCTCCTTGCAAATGCTGGTTCGGTGCAAGATGCGTTGAACGCTGCAAACGCTGGCGCTGAAGGTATCGGGCTATTTCGTACTGAGCTTTTGTTCTTGTCGCGGGAGACTGAGCCATCAGTGGAAGAGCAAGTAGATCTTTACATGGACGTTTTCACTGCCATGGCCGGACACAAAGTTGTGGTTCGCACATTGGATGCAGGTAGCGATAAGCCAGTTCCATTTCTCAACACCGTTCCAGAAGAGAATCCAGCGCTCGGTGTTCGTGGTTGGCGACTAACTCGAAACGGTAGTGATGTCATGCGTCGACAGTTGCAAGCGCTTGCGATTGCCGCATCAAAAACGCATATCGATTGCTGGGTAATGGCACCGATGATTGACACACCAGCAGAAGCGGCAGATTTTGCTGCAACCGCACGTGAGTATGGACATCGCCATGTTGGTGTGATGATTGAAACTCCAGCAGCCGCAATTTTGGCCGATAAGGTTTTGGCAGAAGTTGATTTTGGTTCACTCGGAACAAACGACCTCACGCAATACGTGATGGCAGCTGACCGGCTAGATGCTCGCTTGATGGATTTAACTGACTCTTGGAGTCCGGCTGTGTTGCGAACAATCAACATCGCATCGCAAAGTGCAACAGTCTTGGCGCGACCACTTGGAGTTTGTGGGGAAGCAGCTGCCGATCCAAATCTTGCGGCTGTGCTTGTTGGGCTTGGTGTTTCCAGTCTTTCTATGGCACCTGTAGCACTTTCTGAGGTTCGCGGATTTTTAGCCTCGATAGATCGCAACCAATGTGTTGAAGCTGCGAATTTAGCCTTAGCAGCATCAAGCGCAGCAGAAGCTAAAGCAGCTGTGAAGGCCTACCTAAACAATTAATCAACATTCAGGAACTTTTTTATCGCCGTGAGTTGAGCAATCAATTCGCGGCGAAGTTCGTTTGCGCGTTCGGCAAACTTAAGTTGATGTTCGATATAAACCGCTTTGCCTTCGGGTGTTTCAACTTTGACTGCGGGCAGATTCCAATCCGTGAAATCGTAAGGAGCGGCCTGCATATCAAGTCGTCGAATTTCACGAGCTAGAAAAAAGGCACGAAACACAAAATCGCTAGTGACCAACGGCAGTAACTTGAATCCCCACTTATAAACATCCATGTTTGCATGTAGGCAGCCAGGTTGTTCGTTATCAATCATCTTTAGACGGCTGGGCTGTAACTTGTTTTTTGGTTCTGCCGCTTTTGTGAAAAAACGAAAAGCGTCATAGTGCGAACAATTAATTTGATGACTATCAACAACATCTTTGATTTCGGCAACAGTCAGCCTTAGGGGAGTCGACTCATGGCGAATCTCAGAAGGTTCTAGCCCATAGATCATTGCCCATTCATGCAAACCAAAGCACCCAGTTCGAGCTGGTCGTTCCATGGTTGCTGCTAGTAGCGAAATTGTGTTGTTGATTTGCTCCAAGTGACTAGACACAAAGTCAGCACTTGCTCGGGCGTTTGAAGATGCCAGGATTTCGTACCCGCGACTGTTTCCATATTGTTCTTCGGCATCTTCAAGCTCGACAAAGAATCCCGGATGCCATTTGGCCAGTTGATTTGGGCGCAGGTGGTAGTAATCCCACATGAAGTCATCAACCGGGTGGACCACGACGTTCTGTTTGCGGCCCTTTACTCCCGTTGTCTCTGATTTCACTTGTTCCGAATAGGCCGCAGCGATTGGTTGCCATTCGGCTGTAGGTAGAACAATTCGCATGGGCTTATTGTTGCAACCCTGAGGTGATAAAAATGTCCGAGGCTGACGAAAAAGAGATTGCGTTGAGGCGGGCTCGAATGAAGGCTGCGCTCGAAGGCAAGCCGCTCGCACCTGACATAACTCAAGATGAGATTGATACTGAACAGCCGGTCGATACTTCGCGCGATGCGGAGTTCAAAAACAATCGCCCACCACACCACGGTTAGTGATTAGTAGGTCGAGAGTAAAACGATACGTACGGAATTAGCTTGAATTGCCTGCGCCTCGGCGGTGGCAGGAATTGAAAGTGATACCCGGGGACTTCCAAGGTTCGCAGCGGATGTCCCCAGCACGATCGCCTCGGCTGAAATGAGTTGCACAAAACCATCTTGAATTCCCCAGATGTGTGCCTGTGCTCCTTCTGGGTAATTGGCGTTATCACCAGTTTCGAGCGGCAAATTTACGATTACCCGATTCACATCAATCGCTTCACCTAGTTGACGTTTGAGTAGCGGTGTTCCCGAAGGGATAGCTGCAACCACACTCATCGCCAAGACTTCTTTAAGGTTGGTTGTGTAGGCAGAATCATCTGGAGCCTCAATCCAGCCACGACTGAAATCGGATGCTTGGATAGATTCGCCAGGGTTCAGCGGGCGATTTGCAATCCATATCTCGGTGCCCTTGTGAGAATTGGTTAGCAGTAACCACACAGTGAGACCAATCAGTGCTGCTGTGATCCAACTTCGATAAAAAAGAATCTCTCGAAATGCTTTTCGAAGGTGGTTCTGGTTCAAAAATGGTTTCATGGAAACAAGCAAAAATGATGTCAGCTGAACTTGCAAGGGACCAGAGAGATATTCACAGCCCGCTAGTGAATTAGGTAGAGGCAGAAGAACTAGTCAGAACTAGTCGTTCCGCGGCTATCTGTTTTGTAAAAGCCGGTGCCTTTGAATACAACGCCAGCTGTGCTGAAGATTTTGCGGAGCGCGCCTTTGCACTTGGGGCATTCAGTCAGCGGTTCATCGTGGAAACCTTGAACGGCTTCAGTCAGTTCTTCACACTGATTGCAAACGTATTGATAGGTAGGCACCCAAACTCCTTTAATTAAGGTGAATTCTGCCACCGCACCACGAATTTGCAGCATTAGAACTAGTAGTGTGTAGGTGGAGGTATTAATTATGCAGGTTGAAGCCCGCGAATTAGGCAAGAGTTTTGGCAAGCGCAAAGCGGTTGATGATTTAACTTTCACCATAAAACCAGGTGTGGTTACTGGGTTTTTAGGGCCAAACGGCTCGGGGAAATCCACCACTCTGCGGTTGATGTTGCAACTTGATCGGGGCCAAGGCGAGACCCTTTTTGATGGTCGTCCATTGAAGTCTCATGCTCGAATATCTCGAGTGGTTGGTGCTCATCTTGATGCCAAGCTCTATCACCCACAGCGAACCGCAGTTAGCCACCTGCGGATGATTGCAGCTGAATCAAATCTCCCAAACCGTCGAGTCGATGAAATTATTGAATTGATGGGTTTGACTGATGTTGCGGGCAAACGCCCAAAAACTTTTTCACTTGGCATGTCACAGAGACTTGGTCTCGCAGGCGCGATTTTGGGTGACCCACAAGTTTTGCTTTTAGACGAGCCAGCAAATGGTTTAGATCCCGCCACCATTCACTGGCTTCGAGATTTCTTGAAGCATTACGCAGGCCTTGGTCGGTGCGTATTTGTTTCAAGTCATCTGCTCAGTGAAATGGAATTGATGGCAGATGAGTTAGTCGTTATTGCAAAAGGTAAGTTGATTGCAAACGAGTCGATTACAGACTTTGTGTCGCGCGGGTTGAACAACCAGATTCGGGTTCGGGTCGATCAGGCACAGCGTTTCCAACAAATTCTGACCGCGAAGGGACTTGCCGCAAACGTGCAAGCAGACAACTGGCTCGAAGTTACCGCAGCTGATACAGATGTGGTGGGCAACATTGCATTCGAGTCAGGAGTTCGAGTACTCGAGTTGAATCGGACGCGTGCCAGCCTGGAAGACACATTCTTGGCTTTAACTGATGACAAGCAAGAATTTGAAACAGGTGGTTCTAAATGATTAGTGCACTCCGATACGAATGGCGGCGGTTACGTTCGCTGCGTTCCACCTGGATTCTTTCCAGCCTTGCAATCCTGCAGGCAGCCGGTTTTGCTCAGCTGATTGTGGTTGCTGCTCGGGCATTTGATCAAAATGGCACTTCGAGCCCAGTCCCAGTCAAGTTTTCAGAATTGATCTACTTTTTGTTCATCCCGTTTTTCCCAGTCTTGTTGTCAGCGGTTGCGGCACAAGCATTTGGGCATGACTACCGTCATGGAACGATTCGTATCAGTCTCTCGCTGTTTCCACGTCGTGGACAGATCCTGTGGGCGCGGGTCTTGATGTTGTCTTTCTTCCAGTTGGTCGTAGTTTCATTGACGATTGCTTCAGTAATTGGGATTGTTGCATTACAAGATGATGCCACTGGTGGTCTCTCAGATATTGGGTTGGTTGATTCAATTTCGAAATTAGTTGCATACTTGATGGTGTATCTCTGGATTGTCGTGGCACTTTCAATCATCACTCGAATTCAGGCACTTGCATTTGTCATTCCAATGGTGATGGCAATCATCGTAGAGAACATCTTGAGCCTGATTGCATTCACAAACGAAGATTGGACTTGGGTATCCAACTACTTGCCTTTTAGCACAGCTACTCAATGGGTAACTTCAAATCTGAGTTTTGTGGATGCAATTAATTCAGAAGGCTCATCTCCGTTGCCG
This sequence comes from Candidatus Nanopelagicales bacterium, assembly GCA_044348555.1. Lineage (GTDB taxonomy): Bacteria > Actinomycetota > Actinomycetes > S36-B12 > UBA5976 > JAFMIT01. The sequence continues at coordinate 6,619 of JBIKSQ010000011.1, forward strand.
ATTATTGTCGTGCTTGGGGTATTGGGCTTATGGTCAGTAATCTCTTTCCACAAACGTGATGCTTAAGAACCTTCGTTTTATTTAATGAAGAGCTTTTGGCGACAGACTGGTTTGGTTGCGTTAGGTGCATCCTTCGGAGCACTTTTTCGTGAGCTAGTTTTTTTATTCGTTGAACTCTTTCTGCAGGAGTCGCCAGGTGGTCTGTTTGATTGGCCTTGGGCACTCTTAATAGTAAATGTATCGGGCGCATTTGTTTTGGGTTGGCTTTTGGTTGTTGGTTCACGATTGTCGAGATGGCAAGAAACCTATCGGCCATTTCTGGCAGTAGGAATTTTGGGCGGTTACACCACGACCTCAGCGTTTGCGGTTGTGACGGTTGAAATGCTTCGTAACGGCAACTTTGTTTCAGCCCTGCTCAACATTGGGTTGAGTGTTGGGCTGGCCATCTGGGCTTTCAGTGCCGCACAAAAATTGGCAAACGCACGGATGACCAAACCATGATCGCAATAGTTGTTGGTGCTGCGGTTGGCGGCGTATTGAGATTTTGGGCAGAGTATTTTCTCAACCATAGATACAGCAAGCACTATTTTCTTGGAACGTTGTTCGTAAATGTGTTTGGTTCATTTCTGCTTGGGTTGCTAGCTGGTCGGGGATTCGAACTCGAACCCGTCTGGGTTTATCAGTTTGGTTTGACACTAACCGGCACGTTCACCACGTTTGGTGGTTTTATCGCTCAAGCATTTGCAGCTCCAGATTCAGACAAAATTTTAAATCACCAAGCGGTGTCAATTTCAAAAATTAATTGGCCGTATCTGGCACTAACCGTTGGGCTTTCATTAACTGCGGCCTACATCGGATTAACTTCAAGCATCTGAGCAAATCTTTGAATAGGTGTAGATCAGCCAACTATTACTGCATCCATCCATTGATCATGTACCGCCATCGGAATCAAACCAACCGGCACAAACCCCGCTTGATCCACTAGGCCAATCCGGCGCGGTCCACCATCTGGTTCGCGCTTGAGTTCAGATAAGGCGCGGTCGTAATAGCCAGCTCCGCGACCAAGTCGTGCACCGTCCGCATCGAGTGCAACAGCGGGTACAAAAACTGCTGAGCAACTCGCAAGTCCGTCTGCTAAAGCAGCACTGGTTGGAGCGTTGATGTTGTAAAAGTCAGGCTCCCAGAAGCCGTTGAGCAAATGCCAGGTAACAACATTTTCCGAAACAACTTTTGGCATCACGATCTCATAGCCGCGGTAAATCAACTCATCTAGTAACGCGTTTGTTGGGGGCTCGTTGCCAAAAGCAACAAAGAGTGCAACTCGACTTGGTTGTGGAAGATCTATTATCAATGTCAGGGCGCGCTCAGCAATCGCACCAGCTCGGTTTGGATTGTCAATTAACCGCAACTGGCTGCGTCGCTCTGCAACTATTTTTCGAACTTCCGCTTTGGTCTGTGGCAAGGTCACCGTCAGATGATGCCATCTCCGTCTAGGCTGCGCTTATGGACCGGATTTACAAAGCAGTGATTCCTGCCGCTGGGCGGGGCGTGCGGTTTCTGCCCGCCACAAAAGCCACCCCAAAGGAAATGCTTCCCGTGGTGGACAAGCCAGCCATCGAGTACGTGGTTGCTGAGGCTGTAAGTGCTGGCTTAACAGACGTGCTGATGGTCACTGGCCGCTCGAAGCGAGCCCTTGAAGATCATTTTGACCATGTCTCCGAGTTAGAACAATCACTCGCCGCTAAGGGCGATACCGTGCGACTTGAAATGGTGCGCGCCTCAGCCGAGATGGCTCGTATTCACTATGTTCGACAGGGCGAACCATTAGGCCTCGGTCATGCAGTGTTACAAGCTGAAGATCATGTTGGGGACCATCCTTTTGCGGTCTTGCTGGGTGATGATTTGATTGATGAACGTGACCCCATCCTGCCCATGATGATTGATGCGCAACAAAAATATGGCGGCAGTGTTTTGTGTCTAATGGAAGTTCCAACGGATCGCATCCATCTTTATGGTTGCGTGGAAGTGAAGCAAACCCATGCCGATGGCGTCTTAGAGATTGCAAATCTGGTTGAGAAGCCAAGTGCTGAAGAAGCACCAAGCAATTACGCAGTGATTGGCCGATACATTTTGGATCCAAGCGTTTTTGAGGTTTTGCATAACACTCCTGCTGGCAAAGGTGGCGAAATTCAGTTAACTGATGCGTTACAGACGCTTGCACATACTTCAAGTGAATCTGGCGGCGGTGTGCATGCTGTTGTGTTCAAAGGCCGCAGATACGACACTGGTGACAAACTCACTTGGTTGCAATCCACAGTACAGCTCGCAAGTCGACATCCAGAACTAGGTGAAGACTTTTCGAGCTGGTTGAAGAAGTTTGTTGCTGACGGTATGAAAGATGCGTAGCGTCGAACAGCATTTAGATGCGGTACTTGAAACAATTTCGGCACTAGAACCTTTTGAAATTGGTTTGATGGAATCGCGGGGTTGTGTAATCGCCGAAGATGTTGTTGCGCCATGGCCATTACCTGCTTTTGATGCAGCCGCAGTCGATGGATTTGCGGTACGGGTCGCGGATGTTGCAGGAGCCAGCGCAGAGCTTCCAATCAAACTTGAAGTTACCGACATCGTAAAAGTTGGAGATCGGCCAAGTGGTTCGGTGATTAGTGGCGGTGCCGTCCGAGTCAGCGCTGGTGCCGCGTTACCAGAAGACACTGAAGCAGTTATTCCGCTGGAATTTACAGATGGCGGTATCAGCCATGTGAATGTCGAAAAAGCTGCAGTAATCAGCCAGTACATTCGACGTAAAGGCGAAGATATTGAAGACGCTGAGTTGGTGTTTCCAACTGGTCAAGTCATGGATCCACGTTCGATTGGGCTCATCGCAGCTGTTGGTCGGTCATCAGTTATTGCAAGACCAAAGCCGCGAGTCGTCATCATCTCGGTCGGAGCTGAACTTTTGGACCCGGGTTCCCAGGTAACTCCTGGAAAAGTTATTGATTCAAACGGAATCATGCTTGCTGCGAATGCGGCTGAGGCAGGTGCAACCGTTTATCGAGTGGGTCCGCTCTCCGAAGACATCACCAAGATTCGCAGTGTGATTGAGGATCAATTGGTTCGCGCTGATTTAATCATTACAGTAGGTGGAACTGGCGCCGCTTCCTATGAGGCAATCCGCCAAGTGTGTGCAGGTCTAGGTGAAATTGAGTACTCGCGGGTGGCGATGCAACCCGGTACTGCACAGGGATTTGGCTGGATTGGAGCCGATCGAATTCCTATGTTTACCTTGCCAGGTAATCCAGTTGCCGCATTTATCTCGTTTGAGATGTTTGTAAAGCCAGTCATTTACAAAATGCAGGGCCGCACTCAAGTAAAACCTCAGTATCGGCGGGCGACTGTAGAAACAGCATTTAGTGTCGCAGCTGGAAAGACTCACTTTGTGCGAGGAGTTCGCGTTGATGGACAGTCTCATCGAGTTCGGGCATTAGATATTCAGGGTACACATTTGATTGCAAGTCTTGCTCGAACTGATTGTTTGATTGTGGTGCCAGAGGCAGTGCGAGAAGTCAGAGCTGGCGATACGGTCGATGTGATTGACTTAATTGATGAAACGACTTGGTAGTGCGAACGACCTTGAAGTCGCCAGTAAAACTGCAGCATGGTGATGTGACATTACGACTGATTGAACAATCAGATAAAAAAACTTGGGAAGAAATTAGAAGTAACAATCGGGATTGGCTAGACCCATGGGATTCAACTAATCCAGCAGGTGATGGCCGAAATGTTGACTTTCGAGTTTACGTACGCAGGTTACGTGCAGGTTTTCGAGAACAATCGGTAGTCCCACTCGTGGTTGAATACAACGGCAAGATGGTTGGACAAATCACACTTGGCAATGTTGTTTGGGGAAGTCTGCGACAGGGATACGTTGGGTATTGGATTGATAGCCGAGCAGCTGGTCGCGGAATCATGCCTACTGCAGTCGCACTAATGCTTGATTATGCCTTTCAAGAATGTGAGTTGCACCGGGTGGAAATAAGTATTCGGCCTGAAAACACAGCAAGTTTGCGGGTGGTTGAGAAGCTTGGACTCAAATCTGAGGGAATTAGACGGAAATATTTACATATCGCAGGGGACTGGCGGGACCATTTCATCTATGTTGCGATCGCCGATGAGTTGCCACTTGATGGGTTTGCAGCCAGTCAACCGCTTGTTCACTAATCCGACACGAAAAAGTTATATGGGCGATATCCACTACTCAGCGTGAAGTAATCGGTACTTTTTGCCCCATGGATTCGACATGGGTGTTGGTAGGGCTCATAAGTATCTGGCTCGTTTTTTTATTACCCATGTGGTTTCGCAGTAATTCCAGCCCACACATGGCTTCAACTAAGAATTTCTCTAAGGCAATCGCTACTCTCCGTGACAATCAGCCAATCTTGGATGCATCAGGAAACGCTGTTCAAGTGCAAGCAAAATCATCTCCACGCGCTGGCAGTCGACTAAGTCTGCGGCAGCGTCGGCTTACTGCTCGGCGGCGGGCGTTTGGTGCTGCACTGATGATGATTCCGTCAGCTTTCGCGTTGCAGTTGTTGGGGATTGCGGTTGCAGTTTGGGCGTTACCGGTGGTGGCGATGGCGCTTTATGTTGCGTATGCACGTCGTTCAATCTCTCTCGATCGCCAGAGTGCGGTTGGCTATTCACAGACAAGCAATTCGTCACTACTAGCTGGGCTTGGAGCTGCTGGTCGTGCAGCAGCCGAACGGTTACTACAGACCGAACGTGAATTCGAGACTGAAAAAACTCCATCATGGCAACCTGCTGAAGATTCAGCATTCGGTTCGCCATGGCAAGCGACAGAGCCTGTTCTACCCACTTATACAAATTCGGCTGAAGTTGAGAAACAAACTCCAGCTCGGTTTTGGGATGGTGGCGCAATGATTGACGCCGCGAAAGAGCAGCGAGCTGCAGAACTTGCAGCATTGATTGCGGATATTAAGAGTCAAGAAATTGCAGAAGAAGAAATGCCGACCGGTGAAATTCCCCGCGTCGCAGGTGCTTAAGCCATTCAAAGACATTAGATTTGAAAATGCATTGGACCCTAGAGTTACTAGTAGTTATTTTGATTCTTGGCATCACTCTCTATGCAGTTATCAGAATGCGTTTGAAACATTCAGATATCAATAGTCCCACCGCATTTAATGCCATTAGCGCCATAAATCAGTTCGTGGACCCAGGCGCTCATAGAGCTCAGGCTCACCTAGAAGAACTTCGAAATGCAACTGTCGCACTTCCATCTGCGGAATCCGACCCATTGCAAACGGGTGAAATAACAATAAGGATAGAAAAAGAATGAAAGGCGCCGCATGAAGCGACGCCTTTCATTTATCTTGAATTACGCTTTTAGATCGAAGCGATCTGCATTCATTACCTTCACCCAGGCGTTGACAAAGTCGTTAACAAACTTTTGCTTATTGTCGTCTTGTGCGTAAACCTCGGCGTATGCTCGCAAGATTGAGTTTGACCCAAAGACCAAGTCAACTCGGGTTGCAGTCCAGGCAACTTTGCCAGTCTTGCGATGACGGATGTTGTAAAGGTTTTCACCAGCTGGTTCCCAAACATAAATCATGTCGGTCAGGTTCACGAAGAAGTCGGTTGTAAGAGCGCCTTCGCGATCCGTGAAAACTCCGTGCTTGGTGCCACCATGGTTGGTTCCGATTGCTCGCATACCGCCAACAAGAACGGTCATCTCTGGAGCAGTTAAACCCATCAACTGAGTTCGGTCCAGCAACATTTCTTCTGGCGAAACCACGTAGTTCTCTTTCACCCAGTTGCGGAAACCATCATGAAGTGGCTCGAGCGCTTCAAAGGATTCAACATCGGTCTGCTCAGCAGTGGCATCGCCACGACCTGCTGCGAACGGAACCTGCACATCGAAGCCTGCTGCTTTAGCTGCCTGTTCAACACCGAGGTTGCCAGCCAGCACAATGGCATCTGCAACGCTGATACCGAATTCAGCGGCGATTGGTTCAAGCGCTGCAAGCACTCGATTCAAACGCTCTGGTTCGTTACCGGCCCAACTGCGTTGTGGCTCGAGTCGAATGCGAGCACCGTTTGCACCACCACGAAGATCAGAGCCACGAAATGTTCGGGCACTATCCCAAGCGGTTGAAACCATGTCCTGCAATGAAAGCCCAGCTGCTGCAATCTTTGCTTTCACTGCAGCAACGTCGTAATCGGCGCGACCTGGAGTAACGGGGTCCTGCCAGATGAGTTCTTCGGCCGGAACTTCTGGTCCGATGTAGCGAACCTTTGGTCCCATGTCACGGTGGGTCAGTTTGAACCAAGCACGAGCGAATACATCATCGAAGTATTCAGGGTTCTTGTAGAACTTCTCTGAGATTTCGCGGTAGATCGGATCTTTGATCATCGCCATGTCAGCATCGGTCATCATCACGGTGTAACGACGTGACGGATCCTCAACATCGGGTGCCTTGTCTTCTTCAGCAATGTTGATTGGTTCCCATTGCCAAGCACCGGCTGGTGACTTCTTTAATTCCCAGTCGTATTTGAATAGCAATTCAAAGTAGCCGTTATCCCACTTGGTTGGGTTGGTGGTCCAAGCGCCTTCAAGTCCACTAGTCACGGTATCGCGACCAATACCTCGAGTTGTGTGGTTGTTCCAGCCCATTCCTTGTTCGCTGATGTCAGCGGCTTCTGGTTCTGGACCGAGGTTCTCGGCGCGGCCATTGCCATGTGACTTACCAACTGTGTGGCCACCAGCTGTTAACGCAACAGTTTCTTCGTCATTCATCGCCATTCGAGCAAACGTCTCGCGGACGTGAGCAGCGGTCTTGAGCGGATCTGGTTCGCCGTTGACGCCTTGTGGATTGACATAAATCAAACCCATTTGAACAGCAGCCAGTGGGTTCTCCATGGTTGAGGCATCTTCAACATCGGCATAGCGACTTTGGCTTGGAAGTAAAAATTCTTCTTCAGCACCCCAGTAGATGTCGAGTTCTGGACCCCAGATATCGGCTCGACCGTAGCCAAAACCAAAAGTCTTGAAGCCCATGGATTCGTATGCAATGTTGCCAGCCAGAATCATCAAGTCGGCCCAACTGATCTTGTTGCCGTACTTCTTTTTGATTGGCCAAAGCAAACGCCGAGCTTTGTCGAGGTTTGTGTTGTCTGGCCAGGAGTTCAGAGGGGCAAAGCGCTGGTTGCCTGTGCCACCTCCACCGCGACCATCTGCAGTCCGGTAGGAACCAGCTGCGTGCCAGGCCATACGAATCATGAGGCCGCCGTAGTGACCCCAGTCAGCTGGCCACCATTCTTGGCTGTCAGTCATTAGATCTTCAAGATCTTTTTTAAGTGCTGCGAAGTCAAGCGTTTTCACTTCTTCGCGGTAGTCAAAATCCCCGCCGAGTGGGTTGGTCTTGGTGTCATGCTGGTGCAAAATCTCAAGATTTAATGAGTTTGGCCACCATAGTTTGTTAGCCGAGCCAACCGAAGTGTGTGAGCCGTGAGGCACTGGGCATTTATCGCCGCTATCCATTATTTCTCCTATACGAATTTTCTATGTTCTAAGTATGAGCGTGATGAATTGGCTAAGCAAATGAATAACAAATAGTGAGATAACAGGCTCGAACTAGTTCTTTTGAGTAGGCTGCCAACATGAAAAATAAACGGGGATTTGTAATTGCAGCATTAGTTTTGTTTCTGAGCGTTGGTTCGCTCACCAGCAGCTGGGCGCTGCAAGATGCCCAACTGCAACTGCCACAAGCGTCCAAACTTCAACTTCAGATAAAAGCCACAAAGCAGATGCTGAAAAACATCAAAACTTTACGCAGCTACAGTTTGAAGGACTACGACCGAGAGGCCCAGTTTGGGGATTCCTGGTTGGATGTTGACGGTAACAGTTGTGACACTCGCAACGATATGTTGAAGCGGGATCTCACCCGCGAGGTGTTTAACGATTCATGTGAAATTGCGACAGGTAGATTGAAAGATCCATACACAAATAAAACAATCAACTTTGTTCGCGGGGTTTCGACATCAATCAAAGTCCAGATTGATCACGTAATTCCACTTGCACTGGCTTGGCGTAGTGGTGCGCACTCATGGAGTTTGGGTAAGCGGGTTGCGTTTGCAAATGATCCACTCAATCTAATGGCGGTTGATGGTCCGACGAATGGCAGCAAAAGCGATAGCGGTCCAGATGAATGGCTACCGCCGGTGGCGAAATATCACTGCACTTATGTCATTCGATTTACTCGAGTGGCACATCAATACGGATTGGCACTCACAGCTGCAAGCAAGAGTGTCATTACCCAAGAACTTAATTCCTGTACCAGCGTGGTTGGGCGACCAGCAACCATGACTCCACTGTCGCCGGCTTTGTGGAACCGTGCAGCGGAGTTGGCCCGATAGTCCTTCGGGTCAACCAACTCTCAGCGTTTACACTTTTCGCATAGATGTAGGTGAGTCCAGTTTGCCATCACGTGGCAATCCTGCGAGCGTTGCCTCAGAAAGAAGGTCAACATGATTGTGGTTGAAAATCTCACCAAAAAATTTGGTGATGTGACGGCTGTTAACAACATTAGTTTTGAGGTCCAACCTGGAGTTGTCACAGGTTTTCTAGGTCCAAACGGAGCGGGCAAGTCCACCACCATGCGAATGATTCTGGGGCTAGACAAAGCCACCTCAGGGCGGGCGCTAGTGAATGGGATTGAGTATCGCAAAGCCACGGCTCCAATATCGGAGCTAGGCGCGCTTTTGGAGGCGAAGTCGGTTGACAAGGGTCGCTCGGCCCGCAATCACTTGCTTGCATTAGGCGCGACGGTCGGGATTTCCAAATCTCGAGTTAACGACTTACTCGAAATGGTTGGTTTAACTGACGTTGCAAAGAAGTCTGCAGGCGCCTTCTCGTTAGGTATGGGTCAACGCCTTGGCATCGCAACCGCCTTGCTGGCTGATCCAAAAGTTGTAATGCTGGACGAACCGGTAAATGGTTTGGACCCAGATGGCATCCTCTGGATTCGAAATTTGCTACGGGAGCTAGCCAATGATGGTCGGACCGTTTTTCTATCATCACATCTGATGAGTGAAATGGAAATGACCGCTGATCACCTAATCGTGATTGGTCGCGGCGAGATTATTCAAGACACTTCAATGGAAGCATTCATTGCCTCTGCCGGAATTGGAAGTGTGCGAGTGGTTGCACCAGATGCAGGTCGC
>JBIKSQ010000131.1:0-3995 GCA_044348555.1 Candidatus Nanopelagicales bacterium
AAGACGAACTGTCGGATTCGACAACCGAAAAGTTGATCTCTGAATTTATTCGAGAAGCTGCCCTGGTTGGTGTATCGGATGAACTTCCACACTCAATAGCGGTTGTAGTGGAAGAGATGAGACTTCGAGAGGGTAGACCTGCGAATAAACCTTTGATGGATATCAGTGCATTTTTGTTTGTAGAACGGGATAGCCAAAAAGGCATTGTGATTGGCAAAGGTGGAGTTCGGTTGCGACATGTCGGCGAAGTAGCTCGACATCAAATTGAAAAACACCTCGGAATGAAAGTCTTCCTAGACCTCAGAGTAAAAATTGCGCCAGATTGGCAGCGCGATCCCAAGCAGCTAACTCGACTCGGTTTCTGACTCTTTGGTTGAAGGCAGATTATTAAATTCTGCAATCAATTCATGGCGGTGGGTGTAAGCCTCTGCAACAGCGATAGCACCGGCCACAATTGGGATGCCGATGATTGCTCCGATTGGTCCAAAGACTGCGTTACCAATAAATACAGCCGCTAACGCAATAGCGGGGTGCATGTCCATGGTTGCTCGACTCACGCGTGGAGTCAAAACATAGTTCTCAATCTGTTGATAGAGGGTTGCGAAAACGACAATCCAAATACCAAGAATCGGGTTAGTGCCTACCGTGAAGACCAACGGCACCGCAATGCCAAGGTAAGTTCCAACAGTAGGAACAAATTGCGAAGTGATTCCAGCGAAGATCGCCATTGGCAACCAGTAAGGAACACCAATTGCCCAGAAGAACGTTCCATGCGCGGTGGCGCTGATTGCTGCCAGAACTAAACGGGAAATAACAAATCCACCGGTTTTTGCTACTGCGATAGTCCAAACATTTAGGAAGACCTGCTGTTGTTCTGGCTTTAGGTATCCTGCAATTGTGCGACGTACGCGGTTTGCATCGGCTGAGAAGTAAAAGGTGAAAAACAGCACTGTCATGAAATCGAATAGCGCGACGAATGTTCCAGTGAGCAGACTTAAAAATCCGCCGGCAAGATTTGAAACGACTGGAGTTAGGTTGGTGGTGTCCAAATTCAAATCTGAAATTATCTTGCTAGCGTCCAGGCCTAAACCGAAAGTTTGATTCAACCAATTTGTGATGCTAACAATTACATCCGGAGCAGCAGCCACGGCTGCTGAAAGTTGGCTGAAAAGCATCGAGCCAAAAGTAATCATGAAGCCTGTGATGAAGAGGATGAGTCCAACAATCGCAACCCCAGCACCCAAGCCACGCTTGTAGCCGCGGGTTTCAAACCAGCGAACGATTGGCTCGAGCGCAATGGAACCTAGCCAAGAAAGTAATAACAGCATCAGCAAATGAGAAAGTCGACCAAATAGATTTTCAGTCACCTGAAAAGCAATAATTACGATAACCAAAGTGAGGCCAAGTCGCTTGAAAAAAGTCACATCTTTTGTTTCCATGTGGCCAAGTTAATCGGCTAACTGGACATATCCCGAAATTGGCACGATTTGTCTGCACAATATGCCCATGCCTACTTACCGCGACCAAGCCATTGTGCTGCGGACGCAGAAATTGGGTGAAGCTGACCGGATCATCACGCTATTGAGTCGCGATCATGGCCGAATCAGGACAGTGGCTAAAGGGGTAAGGAAATCAAGCAGCCGCTTTGGTGCCCGGTTGGAGCCATTAAATCTTGTTGATATCCAGATTCACTCGGGTAAAGGCATGGATATTGTCACGCAAGTGGAAACCATGGCGGCCTTTGGCGCGAACGCAAGTCAGGACTATGCGCTCTGGACTGCTGGACAAGCAATGGCCGAAACTGCTGAACGGTTAACTCCAATTGATGAGGAACCCTCAGTGCAACAATTTTTGTTGTTGCTTGGTGGTTTGCGAACATTGATTTCAAACGATCATGATCCAGGTTTAGTCCTTGATGCATATCTAGTTCGTTCGATGTCAATCGCAGGTTGGGCAAGTTCTTTTCATGATTGCGCAAAATGTGATGCAGATGGTCCACACTCATGGTTCTCTATCTCTAATGGTGGAGTGCTTTGCGGTGAATGCCGAACGCCCGGTGTGGCCACACCAGCATTGCAAACCGTTGAGTTGCTGGGCGCGCTATTGAGTGGTGACTGGAATTTTGCCGATGCATCTGAACCAAAACATCGACGTGAAGCAAGTGGCATAGTTGCAGCAAGTTTGCAATGGCATCTGGAACGAGAACTACGCGCTTTGAAACATGTTGATAGAAATCTCAAAGGAGTTGTTCGTGCCGAGTAAATATGCAAAACCCCCAGCGCACGTAAGTGGAACCAAGCCGCCAAAAATTGCGAAGCACAAATTGCCAAAACACATTGCGGTTGTAATGGATGGAAACGGCAGATGGGCCAAAGCTCAAGGTTTACCTCGAACTGCGGGCCATGAGGCTGGAGAAGCCGCACTTTTGGACGTCGTCCATGGGGCCCTTGAACTCGGCATTCCATGGGTGAGTGCCTATGCATTTTCAACAGAGAATTGGAAACGCACACCTGAAGAGGTCAAATTCTTGATGGGTTTTAACCGGGATGTGATTCGCCGCAGACGCGACGAACTTCACGAAATGGGAGTTCAAGTCCGCTGGGTAGGAAGGCGCGGAAAACTTTGGCCAAGCGTGATTTCAGAGTTGGAACATGCCGCCGAGCTAACCCGAAAAAACACAGCAATGACATTGACCATGTGCGTTAACTATGGCGGTCAGGCCGAAATCGTGGACGCCGTTAAGCGAATCGCAACTGATGTGACAGCTGGAAAAATTAATCCAGAGCGCATAACCGAAAAAACAATTGCAAAGTATCTCTACGATCCTGAAATGCCGGATGTGGATTTATTCATCAGATCTTCCGGCGAACATCGCACAAGTAACTTCCTGCTTTGGCAATCTTCGTACGCTGAATTAATTTTTGATGACAGTATGTGGCCAGATTTCAATCGCTTGCATTTGTTTAAAGCGGTTGAGGAGTTTGCAAGCCGTAGCCGCAGATTTGGTTCTGCTTAGTTTTTTATCGCTTAACTTCAGAACACTCTTTGCAAAGTCCGATTAGTTCAAGTCGATGTTCAACATCACTGAATCCATGTTCGGCCGCTAGTTGACGGGCTAATTTCTCAACTGCCTCTGCTTTAATTTCGGATGCAGATCCACAATTTCGGCAGAGCAGGTGATGGTGATGTTCGCGGCTACAAACTCGGTAGAGCGCTTCACCAGCTTCGTTTTGAACCATATCAACAACGCCTTGGTCGGCTAAAGCTGTAAGCGTGCGATACACGGTTGATAATCCAACGCTCTCGCCAGCAGAGCGCATTAGGGAATGCAACTCTTGCGCGCTGAAGAATTGTTCCTGTGCATGAATGTGCTCAAGCAGCAGGCCACGCTGCTTCGTGCTGCGCGTGAATGAGGCATCAGTCATGGTGGCAAGAAGTCCTTAGTAGATGCCGGTGAAGCGGCCGTATGTGTAGTAAAAAGTTACTGCCAACATAATCACTCGAATTATGCGTGAGCCATTTGGTAGCAATGGCCAAGACAGCGCAACCAGCCAACCCAGAATCAGTCCCAGTATGGTTAACAAAATGCCACCGATTACGCCATTTGGTACGAACAACCCAGCCAGCAGCAAAACTGCAGTCGCCGTTGGGAAAACCCACCGTGGCAAGGAATGAATGAATAGCAGAATCGGGGCAGAGAATTTCTGAAGGTTTGAACTCATGGCTAAATCGTCCCACGAACTCCCACAGTGGCACAATTTCGACATGATTGTTGTGACTCGGCACTTGGTGCCGCAGAAAGATCTCGCGAAGTGGTTAGCCAGCGCTAAGTTGGCGATTGCTCCGTTGGCCAAAATGCCAGGATGTAAATCGATAGTGGTGGGGCTGGCAACCGATCAGGTTGATTTGGTGAGTGTTGTGAGCACCTGGGATGGGGTTGGGTCGTACCGGCGGGCTAAATCTAATTACGATGTGAAAATGACTTCAATTCCGTA
>JBIKSQ010000132.1:0-3988 GCA_044348555.1 Candidatus Nanopelagicales bacterium
AACAGTTGGCCTAGCTGGAAAGCAGTTGGCTGAACTAGGCGCAATGGCTGATTCAGCGGCCCGAGTCAGAGTGTTTAGTGATGACGGTAAGTGTGTTTCGGATGCAGTGATGATGCGGCGCGCGCTGGAATATGTGAAGGCCTTCAACGGTGTTGTTGCCCAGCATGCCCAGGAGCCTTTGCTAACTGAAGACGCACAAATGAATGAAGGCGCGGTTTCAGCAGAATTAGGGCTGAGAGGCTGGCCAGCGGTTGCCGAAGAGGCCATCATTGCGCGAGATGTTTTACTAGCAGAGCACGTAGGAAGTCGGTTGCATGTATGTCACCTCAGCACTGCTGGCAGTGTCGAGATTATTCGCTGGGCTAAAAGCCGGGGAATTGATGTAACTGCTGAAGCCACACCACATCACATGCTGCTGGATGACGAACGCGCTCGAAATTACGACGCTGTCTACAAAGTGAATCCACCGCTTCGTACTGCATCTGATATCACAGCCGTGTTGGCTGGATTAGCAGATGGCACAATCGATGTTGTGGCAACCGATCATGCGCCCCATCCATCCGAAGATAAAGAGTGCGAATGGGCTGCTGCAGCTTTTGGAATGCTCGGACTTGAGACGGCTTTCGCAGTAGTAAACACAACCATGGTTAAAACTGGAAAGTTTTCATGGCGAGATGTTGCGCGCGTAATGAGTGAAGCACCGGCTCGGATTGGGCTTGTGGATCACCTCCACGGACGGCCTATTGCTGAGGGCGAAATTGCGAACTTAGTAATGGTAGATGCTGCTGCTGTGTGGACTGTCGATCGCAGCGACACAGAATCTAAATCAGTGAATAATCCGTATCACGGCGAAGAACTAACAGGTCGGGTGGAAGCAACAATTCTGCGCGGCCAGGTTACCTATCAGCGAATGGAGAGCGTCAAATGATTGCCGCAACTGAAGTTACGAACTGGCCAGAACGTTTGGTTTTAACGTTCCTCGTGGTTGCGATGACGCTTGGAGTTTTCGGTTTGATGCGCTGGGGTTGGAACAACAAGAAGAAAGTGCAAGCTGGTCTTGAAACTCCATTCTCAATTCCAGCTGATTTTGTGGCGCAAAGAATTTATCCAGGTCGCTATCTGGCATCAACCGCAGCAGGTGCTTGGTTAACCCGAATCGCAGTGCATGACCTCGGGGTTCCGAGTCGAGTGGAAATTGGTATTTCGGATGCCGGTATCGCACTAGTGCGAGAAGGGTCGCGGTCTTTCTTTATTCCAGCGAGTGATGTGACGGGAATTCGAGTGGATCGAGCGATTGCTGGCCGCGCGTTTGAAGATGATGGAATTGCAGTGCTCACCTGGATGCTTGGTGATGTCGAGATTGATTCGGGATTTAGAGCTGACAAGACAGAAGCGCATTTGGAGTTCTTGGCTGAAGAGATTGGCTTGAAAAAATGACGGTACAAGCAGTTCTAGTTTTTGAAGATGGGCGAATTTTCCGCGGGGTGGGATTTGGTGCCACCGGTGAGGCTTTTGGTGAAGCTGTCTTCTCAACCGGTATGTCTGGTTATCAGGAAACCTTGACTGACCCTTCGTATCACCGCCAAGTTGTTGTGATGACGGCTCCGCATATCGGCAACACTGGAATGAATAGTGTTGATGGCGAGAGTGAAAAAATCTGGGTGAGTGGTTTTGTTGTGCGTGATCCTTCGCCAATCGTTTCAAACTGGCGATCTGAAAACTCGCTTGATGATGAACTGAGAGATGCAGGTGTCGTAGGTGTCGCTGAGGTTGATACTCGTGCGATTACGCGGCACTTGCGCGAATCTGGTGCAATGCGGGTTGGGCTTTTCAGTGGGGAGGCTGCAAACAAAAGCGATACCGAATTGATTGCTGCAGTGCAGGCGAGCCCGGTCATGGCTGGTGCAGATTTAACCGCTGACGTAACGACCCCCGTGTCGTATGTCGTGCCTGCGGTTGGAACCAAGAAGTATCAGGTTGCCGCAGTTGATCTTGGTATCAAGGACATGACACCAGAGTTGATGGCGCAACGTGGAATTGAAGTGCATGTCGTTCCAGCTGGAATCTCGGCGGATGAATTGCTCGAAATAGGCATCGATGGCGTGTTCTTCAGTAACGGTCCAGGAGATCCGTCTACCGCTAATCATGCGCGCGATTTAGCTCAGGCGGTTTTGGCAGCGAAACGTCCGTTCTTTGGTATTTGTTTTGGCAATCAAATCCTTGGCCGAGCGCTTGGGTTTGGTACTTACAAACTCAAGTATGGGCATCGCGGAATCAACCAGCCGGTGCAGGATCGAAAGACCGGCAAGGTAGAAGTGACCGCCCACAACCACGGATTTGCGGTAGATGCACCACTAGATGGGGAGACCAACACTGCCTATGGCCGAGTTGTGGTTAGCCACATTTGTTTGAACGACGATGTGGTTGAAGGTTTGGAATGTCTAGATGTGCCGGCGTTCTCAGTTCAGTATCACCCGGAGGCTGCTGCAGGACCGCATGACTCTGCTTACTTGTTTGATCGTTTCTGCCTACTAATGGATGGTGCTCGCTAATGCCACGTCGTTCTGACATCAAAAGTGTTCTTGTAATTGGATCTGGTCCAATTGTGATTGGGCAGGCATGTGAGTTTGATTATTCAGGCACTCAAGCCTGCCGCGTGTTATTGGCTGAGGGCATTCGAGTTATTTTGGTCAACAGCAACCCGGCCACCATCATGACTGATCCAGAGTTTGCAGATGCAACCTATGTGGAACCGATCACTCCAGAGTTTGTTGAAAAAATCATTGCGAAGGAGCGACCTGATGCGCTGCTTGCAACATTGGGTGGACAAACTGCGCTGAATGCTGCGATTGCTTTGCATTACAACGGTGTCCTAGCCAAATACAACGTAGAGTTGATTGGCGCCGATGTCGATGCGATTGAGCGCGGAGAAAATCGCGAGAAATTCAAAAACATCGTAACCAGTCTGGGTGCCGAAAGTGCCAAGAGTGTTATCTGCCATTCGATTGAAGAAGTTTTTGCAGCGGTTGAAGATTTGGGTTACCCCGTTGTAGTCCGTCCCTCATTCACAATGGGTGGAGCCGGCTCTGGGTTTGCGCACAATGCTTATGAGCTAATGGAAATTGCTAGCGCAGGTTTACAAGCAAGTCCAACCACTGAAGTTTTGCTCGAAGAATCGATACTCGGCTGGAAAGAATACGAACTTGAGTTGATGCGAGATCGCAACGACAACGTTGTGGTTGTTTGCTCGATTGAAAACATTGACCCAATGGGTGTGCACACGGGTGACTCCATCACAGTGGCGCCATCGTTAACTTTGACCGACCGCGAATATCAACACATGCGGGATGTTGGAATTCAGATCATTCGAGCCGTCGGTGTTGATACAGGTGGATGCAACATTCAGTTTGCGATTAACCCTGCAGATGGTCGGATGATCGTGATTGAGATGAATCCGCGAGTTAGTCGCTCAAGTGCCCTAGCTTCCAAAGCAACCGGTTTTCCAATTGCCAAAATTGCTGCTCGACTAGCAATCGGTTACACCTTGGATGAGATTCCAAACGACATTACTCAAGAAACGCCAGCTTCTTTTGAGCCTTCACTTGATTACATTGTTGTGAAGGTTCCCCGCTTTGCGTTTGAGAAGTTTCCACAAGCCGATGATCGCCTTACTACCCACATGAAGAGTGTTGGTGAAGCAATGGCAATGGGCCGAAACTTCACTGAAGCCTTGCAGAAGGCTTTACGCTCAACTGAGCGACGGGAAGCAATCTTTAGTTGGCCAGCAACAAAATCCGAAGTTGATGTCAAGGACTTGCTTGCCAAGATGGCGATTGCGCGCGATGGTCGATTGAATCAGGTGCAGGTTGCCTTATGGGCTGGTGCCACGATTGAACAAGTCTTTAATGCTTGCAAGATTGACCCTTGGTATCTCTCACAGCTGCAAATCATCAACCAAATTGCAGACGAAGTGCGGGATGCTCCCGAA
>JBIKSQ010000133.1:0-3977 GCA_044348555.1 Candidatus Nanopelagicales bacterium
TGCCTTCAACCACATCGGAGATGAGACCCATGGCAATACCTGCCACTGGCGCCTTCAAAGGCACACCAGCATTAAGAAGTGACATGGTTGATGCGCAAACTGAACCCATTGAAGTAGATCCGTTTGAACCTAACGCCTCAGAGACCTGGCGAATTGCGTACGGGAATTCTTCACGGGTAGGAAGAACTGGAACCAACGCACGTTCGGCAAGGGCACCGTGACCAATTTCGCGACGCTTTGGAGTTCCAACCCGACCGGTTTCACCGGTTGAGTAAGGCGGGAAGTTGTAGTTGTGCATGTAACGCTTGCGAGTTTCTGGTGCAAGTGTGTCTAGCTGCAATTCCATCTTCAACATGTTCAAAGTGGTGACACCAAGAATCTGGGTCTCACCGCGCTCAAACAAAGCCGAACCGTGAACTCTTGGAATAACTTCAACTTCGGCACTGAGCTGACGGATTTCGGCAACTCCACGACCATCGATACGAATCTTGTCGCGCAGCACTCGTAGGCGAACAACCTTCTTAGTTACTGAACGTACTGCAGCTGCAACTTCTTTTTCACGACCAGCAAATTCATCAGCTAAAGCATCAACAATTTCGCTCTTGATTGCATCGAGTGAATCTTCACGTTCTGCTTTCGAGACGATTGTCATCGCTTTTGCAATTTTGTCGTAAGCAAGTTTCTCAACTGCGTCATATACATCTGCTTGGTAATCCAAGAAAACTGGGAACTCGGCGGTTTCTTTGCCACCAAGTACCTGAAGTTCAGCTTGAGCTGCACAAAGGGTTGCGATGAACGCCTTCGATGCATCTAGTCCAGCTGCAACCACTTCTTCAGTAGGTGCGGTTGCGCCGCCCTTGATGAGTTCAATGGTGTTTGAAGTCGCTTCGGCTTCAACCATCATGATTGCAACATCGCCATCAACAACGCGACCAGCAACAACCATGTCAAAGACAGCCTTGTCGAGCTGCTCGTGTGTTGGGAAAGCAACCCACTGGTTGTCAATCAATGCGACGCGAACGCCACCGATTGGTCCAGAGAATGGCAGTCCAGCGAGTGAAGTAGACATGGATGCAGCGTTAATTGCCACAACATCGTAAAGGTGCTGGTTGTTTAATGCCATCACTGTTACGACAACCTGCACTTCGTTGCGCAAGCCTTTAACGAATGCTGGGCGTAACGGCCGGTCGATCAATCGACAGGTCAAGATTGCATCTTCGGTTGGACGGCCTTCACGACGGAAGAACGATCCTGGGATTCGACCAACCGAGTACATACGTTCTTCAACGTCAACGGTTAGTGGAAAGAAATCAAATGAGTCCTTCGGCTGCTTTGAGGCAGTCGTAGCGGACAACAACATTGTGTCGTCATCTAGGTAGACGACAGCAGAACCGCTAGCTTGGCGAGCCAAGCGACCGGTTTCGAACTTAATTCGGCGAACGCCAAATTTACCGTTATCAATTACGGCTTCGGTTGTAAAAACTTCGGGACCCGACACGGGTGCCCTCCTTTGCATTAGATGCTCAGGGGCAACTTCGGTCCCACTTAGGCCGATCATCGATCGAAGCCACCGAAAGCATTCGGAAGCCACTACCGAGGACCGACACTGGGACGCGTTTTTTGCCCCAAAGCGGTTTGTTCATTTCAAGAAAATCGGACTTCGATAATCTCGATGTATTTCATTTATCCGCGGGTGAAACACCCGCGGATAAAAATTGAAACTAGCGGCGCAGACCTAGTCGAGCAATCAATTCGCGGTAGCGATTGATGTCGGTGTTCTGCAAGTATTTGAGCAAACGACGACGCCGACCAACGAGCAACAACAAGCCTCGACGGCTGTGGTGATCATGTTTGTGGGTCTTCAAATGCTCAGTAAGGTGAGCAATTCGCTGAGTGAGAATTGCGACCTGAACTTCTGGGCTGCCAGTATCGCCTTCAGTTCGAGCGTACTCGGACATCAAGCTCTTTTTGTCATTATTTTCAAGTGACATTTTGTCTCCTCGGGCGCGTAAATGGCGGATTAAGCCGTTTAGTCGCGGATGGCCAGGCGCCCGCCTAGCTACCGTCTAGCTGTTATCAGCGCCCTAAGGCTACCTCAAAGGCGGGACATGACCCAAAATGTCTCGAGTCTTTCGGACATCTTGGGCCATTTCAGCTATTAATTCAGCAATTGAGCTAAAAGCCACCATTGGTCGAATTTGGGCCACAAAGTCCACTGCCACCAATTTGTCATACAAATCTAGGGTGTTTTCGTCCAGCGCATAGGCCTCAACCACGCGTTCAGGCACATCATCAAAGGTGGGATTAGTACCAACTGAGATAGCTGCTGGCCATTGTTCGACCATCTCTTCAAAATTATTCAAAACTGACAGATAACCTGCATAAACCCCGTCGGCTGGAGCTGCTTGTGTGAAAAGTGGTTTTAGGTTGGCGGTTGGATAGCCCAACTCGCGGCCGCGTTTCATTCCCCCAACTACAACGCCTTGAAAACGATGTGGCCGCGTGAGCATCTGATTAGCATCAGCAATATCACCAGCAGCAATCGTTTCCCGAATGCGTGTGGAACTAACTCGAGCACCGGTGAGTACAACTTGGTCTACTTCCTGAACGATTAGGCCAGCTTCTCGAAAATCTTCAGCCCTACCAGCAGCACCTCGGCCAAACTTGAAACCCTTGCCTACAACCACATGTGTGGCACCAAGTTCAGCAATCAAAACTTCTCGGATGAACTCGGCTGGTGTCTGGGCTGCTCGCACCGGACCAAAGTCGCAGACATGAACTTGTTCAATTCCAAGACTCAGTAACAACTGCTTGCGTCGTTCAATGCTGGTGAGTGATTGGATGTCCATTCCCCGGATCACAGTCATCGGGTGAGGATCAAACGTCAATGCAATCGGTCTCAGATTATTCGTCTGCGCAATCGAGACAGCTGTCGAAGTTAGAGCTTGGTGGCCAAAGTGCACACCATCAAAAACTCCAATCGCTACAACGCTCGGTTGATCAAAACTTGTCATGCATTCTCCGAAATTAGGACTGAGTGATAGCCAAGTTTAATTACACCATCTCGAACCACTGGCTTGCCTATCGCAAACAACTCAGATTTTGCAGAATTCAAAACTGCAACCGCTGCAACATCAGTAGCAACTTGGTTTGGCCACTCGAGTTCCTTACCAACTTTGATAGCGGCTTTAGCAGAATCAGAAACCTCAAAAGCTGGCATGAATTTTGGTGCGATGTCGGCTAAAGGTAATAACTCCGCTCGCTCCCAATCAGCGCTCTGACTCAAATCAATCTCACCAATTGAGGTTCGGCGAAGCGCAGTCAAGTGCCCACCAACCTCTAGGAGATTTCCAACATCCCGCGCGATTGAGCGAATGTATGTGCCCTTCGAGCAATCCACTTCGATTTCGACATCCACAAAATTTTCGTTTCGAGAAATCTGAATCAACTTCAGCCGGGTGATGCTGACTGACCTTGCTGGAAGATCCACACTTTCGCCGGCTCGCACTCGGGTATATGCCCGAATCCCGTTTTGCTTGATTGCGCTGACTGCGCTTGGCTTTTGTTGAATGTCACCAACCTGCGTTTCAAACGCAGCAGCAATTTGGGAATCACTCAAATGTTGAGCGACCACACTTTCCAATAAATCACCTTCGGCATCATCAGTGACCCGACTTTCGCCTAAGCGAACTGTTGCGGTGTAGGACTTTGATGAGTCGGTAACAAACTGCAGCAACTTCGTGCCATTTTCAATTCCAATAATCAACAAGCCTGTAGCCATTGGATCCAACGTTCCGCCATGGCCAACACGTCGAGTACCAAAACGTTTTCGTAACTTTGCAACCACATCGTGACTGGTTAGCCCAGCTGGCTTATCAACGAAAACGAGTCCCGACAACACTTTATTTTGATTCAGTTTCGTTTTCTGGACGCTTATATGGATCTGGGTCACCAGCGAATTGTGAGTGAGCTGCTTG
>JBIKSQ010000012.1:0-2500 GCA_044348555.1 Candidatus Nanopelagicales bacterium
CCACCTATGCTACACAAATCGAACCGAACACCAATACCAAGCTATAGTAAAGGTCCCGGGGTCTTTCCGTCCTGCCACGCGTAACGAGCATCTTTACTCGTAGTGCAATTTCGCCGAGTCTATGGTTGAGACAGCGCTCAAGTCGTTACGCCATTCGTGCAGGTCGGAACTTACCCGACAAGGAATTTCGCTACCTTAGGATGGTTATAGTTACCACCGCCGTTTACTGGCGCTTAAGTTCTCAGCTTCGCGCTTGCGCGCTAACCGGTCCCCTTAACGTTCCAGCACCGGGCAGGCGTCAGTCCGTATACAGCGTTTTGCAACTTCGCACGGACCTGTGTTTTTGGTAAACAGTCGCTTGAGCCTAATCTCTGCGGCCACATAACGCTTCGGAGGCAAGCTCCTACACGCTACGAGGCCCTCCTTCTCCCGAAGTTACGGAGGTAATTTGCCGAGTTCCTTAACCATAGTTATCTCGATCGCCTTAGTATTCTCTACCTGACCACCTGTGTCGGTTTGGGGTACGGGCGACTTTAGATCTCGCTAGAGGCTTTTCTTGGCAGCATAGGATCAATGACTTCGCCATTCGGCTCCCCATCAGATCTCAGGCATACAGAGTGCGGATTTGCCTACACTCAGCCCTACATCCTTAGCCCGGGACAACCATCGCCCGGGATCATCTACCTTCCTGCGTCACCCCATTGCTTGACTACTACCAGCTTGGGTCATGCACTCCCTTTGAACCCGAAGGCTCATCGTTTGTGGATTTAGCATTGCTAGGTTCGTCATGGGCGATCTAACGTCGGTACGGGAATATCAACCCGTTGTCCATCGGCTACGCCTGTCGGCCTCGTCTTAGGTCCCGACTTACCCAGGGCGGATTAGCCTGGCCCTGGAACCCTTGGTCATCCGGCGGACGGGTTTCTCACCCGTCATTCGCTACTCATGCCTGCATTCTCACTCGTGTAGCCTCCACGACTGGCTTCCGCCGCCGCTTCATTGGCCACACGACGCTCCCCTACCCATCCAGACGACTGAACCACGAAGGCTTGTCTATTATCTGAATGACACAACTTCGGCGGTGTGCTTGAGCCCCGCTACATTGTCGGCGCGGAATCACTTGACCAGTGAGCTATTACGCACTCTTTCAAGGGTGGCTGCTTCTAAGCCAACCTCCTGGTTGTCACTGCGACTCCACATCCTTTCCCACTTAGCACACGCTTTGGGGCCTTAGTTGGTGTTCTGGGCTGTTTCCCTCTCGACTATGGAGCTTATCCCCCACAGTCTCACTGCTGCGCTCTAACTTACCGGCATTCGGAGTTTGGTTAACTTCGGTAAGCTTGTAGGCCCCCTAGGCTATCCAGTGCTCTACCTCCGGCAAGAAACACGCAACGCTGCACCTAAATGCATTTCGGGGAGAACCAGCTATCACGAAGTTTGATTGGCCTTTCACCCCTAACCACAGGTCATCCCCCAATTTTTCAACATTGGTGGGTTCGGTCCTCCACGCGGTCTTACCCGCGCTTCAACCTGCCCATGGCTAGATCACTTCGCTTCGGGTCTAGGGCATGCGACTCAGTCGCCCTTATCGGACTCGCTTTCGCTACGGCTTCCCCACACGGGTTAACCTCGCCACATACCACTAACTCGCAGGCTCATTCTTCAAAAGGCACGCGGTCACGAAGGCCCGAAGGCCAGGACGCTCCCACGGCTTGTATGCACACGGTTTCAGGTTCTATTTCACTCCCCTCCCGGGGTTCTTTTCACCTTTCCCTCACGGTACTAGTCCGCTATCGGTCATCGAGTAGTATTTAGGCTTATCAGGTGGTCCTGACAGATTCACACGGGATTTCTCGGGCCCCGTGCTACTTGGGATCCCAGAAAGATGTTCAACGCATTTCGACTACCGGGGTATCACCGTCTATGCCGCTTCTTCCCAAAAGCTTCGTCTATACGTTGTGTTTAGTCATCTTGAAAGTTCGGCAGAACAATCGATCTGGTCCCACGACCCCATAACTGCAACTCCTGCCGGATATCACGCAATTATGGTTTAGCCTCTTCCGCGTTCGCTCGCCACTACTAACGGAATCCCTATTGGTTTCTCTTCCTGTCGGTACTGAGATGTTTCACTTCCCGACGTTCCCTCCAACTGCCCTATATATTCAGGCAGAGGTAACTGGACATTACTCCAGCTGGGTTTCCCCATTCAGAAATCCCCGGGTAATAACGACTGGTTGGCGTCTCCCCGAGGCTTATCGCAGCCTCCTACGTCTTTCTTCGGCTCTCGATGCCTAGGCATTCACCGTATGCACTTAGTAACTTAATCTACAGAGTATTAATTATTAGATGCTCGCGTCCACTGTGCAGTTCTCAAACGACGGTCGGCGATTCATCTAATCGGTGCCTACTTGAATACTCAAGCGGTTCAAACCTGGGATGAATCCCGTGTCGGCAATCTTTCGATTGCACTGAAGGAGTCTTTCGACCGTCCCTTCAGGAC
>JBIKSQ010000012.1:5000-15591 GCA_044348555.1 Candidatus Nanopelagicales bacterium
CGCGATGGTGAAATACCCGCTAGCACGAATAGATCAACTATTGATGGGATTTGGCCATCTACCAAGTCGGTTTTTGAAAGTTTAACCAAACCAGCTTCTGAAAGAGCAGCTTCTAGCGTTGCAGCATCGAGTTCGGAAACTTCAGCTTGACCAAAGAGTGCCTTGCCTGCTTGAGCTGCAGCTTTGGCGGCTTCTGCTGAGTGCACAAGCTCAGTAATTTCATCAGCCAGCACTCGTTGACCGATTCGCAAATGTGGTGACTCTGCTGATTGCGAAATGATTTCAGCAATCTCGGTTGTTGATTTGAAAGAGTATGTGTGCAAGAAAGTTGGAAGGTCGCGATCATCTGTGTTTAACCAGAATTGGTAGAACGCGTACGGCGAAGTCATTTCTGGATCTAGCCAGATTGTTCCCGACTCGGTTTTACCAAACTTTGTGCCATCAGCTTTTTGAATTAGCGGAGTTGTGATTGCATGAACGGATTTTCCATCCATTCTTCTCACCAACTCACAACCTGCAGTGATGTTGCCCCATTGATCAGAGCCACCTAGTTGCAGAGCACATCCAAATCGTCTGTTTAATTCAAGGTAATCGAGTGATTGCAAAATAACGTACGAAAACTCGGTGTAAGAAATTCCTGGGCCAGCGAGTCGCGCAGCCACAGCTTCCCGATCCAGCATGCGGTTAACTGAAAAGTGCTTGCCGTAATCGCGCAGCAACTCAATAGCAGAAATGTTTTTAGTCCAGTCGTAGTTGTTTACAACTACACAAGCGTTGTCGCCCGTGAAATCAAAATACTTTTCAACTTGTGAATGAACACGACTTACCCACTCTTCAACAATCTCGGTTGAATTCATGTTGCGCTCACCAGATTGTTTTGGATCACCAATCAATCCAGTCGCCCCACCAACTAGTGCAAGAGGTCGATGTCCAGCCATTTGAAAACGTCGCATCGTGAGTAATTGCGCAAGCGAGCCGACGTGCAATGACGGAGCGGTTGGGTCAAATCCGATATAAAAGGTTGACATCCCAGATTCCAGGTACTTCTTTAACGCAACCTCATCGGTTGTCTGCGAAATTAAATTTCGAGTTTTTAACTCTTGCAGAATGTCGAAAGTCATAGGCGTATTGTTGCCTAAAGTTTGTTGATTTCTTGACGCAAACTCGCAAGTTGTTCTCTAACTCTTTCAGGCGCCGTGCCGCCAAAAGCAGACCTGGAATTCAAAGAGCCATCAGTGCTTAGAACTGAGCGCACCTCAGGCCACAAGTGCGCAGAAATTTCAGACAGTTCAGCATCTGTTAAATCCCACAACTCCTTCTGCTGCTTTTCTGCAAAAGCCACGCATGCGCCAGCGATTTCATGTGCTTCTCTGAAAGGAATTCTCGCCTTGACCAACCACTCCGCGATGTCGG
Source organism: Candidatus Nanopelagicales bacterium (assembly GCA_044348555.1). Classification (GTDB taxonomy): domain Bacteria; phylum Actinomycetota; class Actinomycetes; order S36-B12; family UBA5976; genus JAFMIT01. The sequence goes on from JBIKSQ010000012.1 coordinate 6,414, forward strand.
TTGCTAATGCATATCCGGTAGGAGCGCTCGCCCGCATGAGTTCCACATCAAAACTGAGGGTGTTGATCATTCCAGTCATCGCTGGCAGCAGTATCTGCAGATTGTCAACCGCATCGAATACTGGCTCTTTGTCTTCTTGTAAGTCGCGGTTGTATGCAAAAGGCAAAGACTTGGCTGTCGCCAAAAACCCAGCCAGATTTCCAATCAGTCTGCCGGCTTTTCCACGCGCAAGCTCAGCAACGTCTGGATTTTTCTTTTGCGGCATAATCGATGAGCCTGTTGAGAATGCATCATCGAGCTTCGCCCAACCAAATTCCCTTGAGGACCAGAGAATCACTTCTTCACCAATACGTGAAAGATTCACGCCAATCGCTGCAGTGATAAACAAGAATTCACTTACGAAGTCTCGCGCTGAAACTGCATCAATGCTGTTTGGTAACGCTCCCAAAAATCCTAGTTCGCTGGCCACTTTCTTTGGATCAAGTGGAATTGAACTTCCAGCCAACGCACCCGCACCCATCGGCGAGTAGTTGTGCCGCTTCAACCAATCATCCAAGCGGCTGACATCGCGGAGCAAGGCGTGTGCATGTTTTGCGAGTTCGTGGCCAAAGGACACTGGCTGGGCGTGCTGTAGGTGCGTGAAACCAGGAGCGGCTGTGTCAACATGAGTTTCAGCCTGTGCGACAAAGGCGTTTGCAAGATCGACTAAATTTCCCCGCAAGTCGGTAGCAGCATCTCTTATATAAAGCCGAAAATCCGTAGCAACTTGATCGTTGCGGCTACGTCCGGCCCGCAACTTTCCTCCAAGTTCAACACCAAGTTTTTCAACTAGTCCCCGCTCTAAGGCAGTGTGAACATCTTCGTCTGATGCGATTGCCTGAAACTCTCTGCTAGCAACAGCCGCCGCCAGCCATTCCAGTCCGCTTAACATCGAAGATAACTCTGAATCAGTTAAAAGTTCAGCAGCGTGTAGGACTTTCGCATGAGCTTTACTCTGCAGGAGGTCGTACTTGGCCAGCCGCCAATCGAAATGAACAGACCGCGAGAGTGCAATCATTTCTGGTGCCGGACCGCTGGAAAACCTTCCGCCCCAAAGTTTCATATCGTTCATAGAACACTCCCTGCTATGCGGCTTTACCGGCAATTAAGGTACGAAACTTAACCATCAAACCCTTAGCAGCCACTTCACTGCGGGTGATTATGAGTACCGTGTCGTCACCTGCGATGCTGCCCAAAATTTGTTTCGACAAGTTTTTATCAATCGCGCTGGCGAGATAGTGCGCCGCCCCTGGCCTGGTGTGAACTACAACTTGATTCAACGCACATTCCACACCTGTGACAACTTCCACTGTCACTTTTGAAAGTTGCTGTGAAATTTTTGTATCTGGTGTCACCTCTACAAGTGAGTTTGCAACACCTGCAAGCGCGTATACGGATGCAAACTTCTTGCCAGAAACTTTGATTGCATTAAGTTCGTCAAGATCGCGACTTAATGTGGCTTGCGTGATTTCGAATCCAGCATTTGCCAAAAGTTCGCGCAGTTTGTCTTGCGTTGCAATCTCATGTTTACGAATCAACGCCTCAATCAATTGATGTCGTGCTGCTTTAGACATTCTTCACCTCATTCACAAGTGCCGGAAAAACTTTCAAGAAACTTTCAAGTTCAGTTTTAGAAATATTCAATGGTGGCGCAATCCGAACTGCATCAGGTTTCACTGCGTTAACTAGGAACCCTGCCTGCAAGGCTGCTGTGGCAAATTCGGCTGCTAGATCTTTATTGAACTTGATTGCTAACCAAAGACCCTTGCCTCGTACCTCAACAACCTGTTCAAGCTCTAGGTTCAAGATTTGTTGTTTGAACCATTCCCCCAAGTTGGTGACGTGTGCGAGCAAATTCTGTTCTTCAATTTCAGCAATCACCGCTAATGCGGCGGCACAGGAAACCGGGTTTCCACCAAAAGTGGTTCCATGATCTCCAGCGTTAAGCAAACTAGCGACATGGGATTCAACAATCACAGCGCCCAGTGGCATGCCACCAGCTAGCCCTTTTGCAAGCGTGATTATGTCTGGCCGCACACCCTCAGCAATTGACTGAAACCAATCTCCAGTTCGACCAATCCCAGATTGCACTTCGTCTGCTATCAGCAAGGCTTGATGGGACTCAGTGAGTTGCCGAATACGAGACATCCAACCGGCAGGTGGAACCATGATTCCACCCTCGCCTTGAATAGTTTCAATTATGACTGCCGAGACATCCGCGGTGATTGCTGCAGCTAGGCCGTCGAAATCACCTAATTCAACAAAGCGTACCTCGTGCCCGAATGGCCCGAACGGGTCTCGTTTTGCAGGATTCCCAGTAACCGCAAGCGCCCCAAAAGTTCGACCGTGGAATCCGCCCTGCATTGCCACAATTACTTGCTTGTTGTCCCCTGCGGCTGCTCCGTACCGCCGAGCAATCTTGAGAGCTGCCTCGTTTGCGGTTGCACCATCTTGGGTGAACAAAACTTTGCCGTTACTGCCTGACATCTCCAACAATTTCGAAGCCAGTTCAACGCCTGGAGCGTGCGCGTAGATGTTGCTCGTATGGATGAACTTGGACGCTTGGTCACTTATCGCAGCCACCATTCGAGGGTGACTGTGACCAATGCTCGACACAGCAATTCCGGCGAGTAAATCTAGATACTTTTTGCCTGAGAAGTCCTCAACATAACTCCCGCTTGCACTTCGGATTGCAATCTTGGGGGTTGCGTAATTTGGCAACATGACTTTTTCCCAAGCAACGCTTGGATCCACGAGATCAATCAAGAGTCACCTCTGGGAAAACCATCGTGCCGATGCCTGCGTTTGTGAAAATCTCCAACAAAACTGCATGTTCTAGCCGGCCATCGATTACGTGAGCGCGGGGAACGCCACCCTGGACTGCTTTCAAGCAAGCGTCCATCTTTGGAATCATGCCAGTCTCGAGTGACGGCAGCAGCACTTGTAATTCAGCTGCTGAGATTTGGCGAATCACCGATTCTGGGTCTGGCCAGTTGCGATACAAACCTTCAACATCTGTCAACACAACCAGCTTCTCAGCGTTCAGCGCCACCGCCAAGGCAGCAGCAGCGGTATCAGCGTTGACGTTGTATGACTCACCATCACGACCGATTGCAACCGTGCTCACGACGGGTATGAGACCGCTATCGAGCAGGTTTTGAATGTGCTCAACCCGCACCTCGACGACATCCCCAACAAAACCAACATCGATAGCTTTGCCGTCAACTTGCGCATATCTCTTTTCGGCAATGAAGGTTTGGGCATCCTCGCCAGACATTCCAACCGCGTACGGACCATGTTCGTTTAGCAAATTAATTAAATGTCTCTGGACCGATCCGATTAACACCATTCGAACTACATCCATGGTTGCAGAATCCGTGACTCTGTATCCGCCGATGAATTCGCTCTCCACACCTAAACGCTGCAACATCGAAGTGATTTGTGGTCCACCACCATGAACCACAACGGGTTTCAAGCCAGCCAGTCTCAGGAAAACAATGTCTTCAGCGAACGCAGCTTGTAATTTTTCATCGACCATTGCGTTGCCGCCAAACTTGATGACAACAGTTGCACCATGAAACTCGCGCAACCACGGTAAGGCTTCCGCTAACACGCCCGCTTTTGCTAACGCCTGATCTCTATCAAGTGTGCTCATGATGAATACGCGCTGTTCTCGTGAACATAAAGTGCAGTCAAATCATTTGTCCAGAGAGTTGCAGCCTCGGTTCCGGCATTTAGGTTTACTGAAATCACAACTTCACGGCCTTTCATATCTACAAGTTCGCGGTCGGCTCCTGCCATCCCATTTTCACAAACCCAAATACCATTGAGGGCAACATCAATCGTGTCTGGATTAAATGCTGCGCTCGTGGTGCCCAGAGCCGCTAGGACTCTTCCCCAGTTTGGATCTTCACCATGGATGGCGCACTTCAATAGATTGCTTCGAGCTATAGACCTTGCTACTTCAACTGCATCGGCATCTGAAGCGGCGTTGAGAACATCAATGCGAATGTCTTTTGATGCACCTTCAGCATCAGCGATTAATTGCCGCGCAAGATCTTGCGTCACAAAATCCAAGGCCACTCGGAAATCCTCTGCTTGAACTTCATTCCCACTGGCACCGTTTGCTAGCAGTAACACGGTGTCGTTTGTGGACATGCAGCCATCACTATCAATCCGATTAAATGACATCTCAACCGATTCAGTTAGCAGCTGTTGCAAATCGCATCCGCTCAAATCTGCATCGGTTGTAAGAACAACCAGCATGGTTGCAAGCCCCGGAGCCAACATCCCAGCTCCCTTTGCCATACCGCCAATCTTGAATCCAACACCTGTAAACGTGGAAGTTTTTGGAACCGAGTCAGTGGTCATGATTGCCGCTGCTGCATCAGCTCCATTTCCTTCATTGAGAGATTGCACAACTAGTTCAACCCCTTGCAGAAGTTCGGTCATTGGTAAGCGGTCACCAATCAGCCCAGTTGAACAAACCGCTACATCAATAGCTCCACAACCAAGTTCGGCTGCAACTTTCTCAGCTGTTTTGTGGGTATCGGCAAATCCATCAGGTCCTGTGCAGGCGTTAGCTCCACCGCTGTTCAGCACGACCGCTTTCAACGTTGAATCCTTCATGACCTGCTCAGTCCAAATCACTGGAGCGGCTTTTACTCGGTTCGCAGTGAACACACCAGCTGCTTGAAAGATCGGCCCCTCGTTTACAACCAAAGCCAAATCTTTTGCACCAGTTGATTTGATTCCAGCTGCAACTCCGGCAGCTTTAAATCCTGCTGGGAAACTCACACTCACGGCGCAACCCCCATCTGATCTAAACCTAAAGTTTCTGGAAACTTGTACATCAAATTGGCGTTTTGAATTGCTTGCCCGGCTGCACCCTTCACAAGATTGTCGATTACACAAGTAACAACCAAACGATTGGTATGCTCATCGATCATTGCTTGTACTTGAACGTGATTCACTCCCAACACGGATGCAGTTTTTGGTTGCTCACCTGCTTCTAAAACTGTTATAAAAGGTTTTCGTGCATAAAACTCTTTGTAAGTGAGGTTGGCGTCAAAATCCTGAGTCAATTTCGCGGTAAACGTCACATGTATTCCGCGTGACATTGGTGCCAATAGCGGCGTGAAACTAAGTCGGTTTTCAACTCCACTTAGTTGCTGCAACATCTGCTCAATCTCTGGAATGTGTTGATGCACACCGCCCGTTTTGTACGACGAGATTGAACCCATGACTTCAGCACCCAAAAGAGCCTGCGAATTGGTTCGACCGGCACCAGATGTTCCACTAGCTGCAACCACGACAAGATCGAGTGGGTCCACAAGCCCGAGTGATACTGCAGGAGCCGCAGCCAGTGCAATCGCGGTTGCATAGCAACCTGGGTTGGCCACTCTCATGGCATCAGCGATTAAGCCATGATCTACCAATTCTGGAAGTCCATACAGCCACGAACCAGCATGGGGAGTTTCAGCCCCGTAGTACTTCTGCCAATCCAATGGTGATTCCAACCTGAAATCAGCCCCTAAGTCAACGACACGTGTGGCTGTGGGCAGTTGGTTCGCAATCTCCGCACTCTTGCCATGCGGCATTGCCAGAAAAACTAGATCATGTTCGGCTAATAGTTCAGGATCGGTTTCCGAAAACACCAAATCCCGCCACTGGGTCAAATGCGGATGAACACTGCGGACAAAATCCCCAGCCTTTTCACCTGCTGCGACCGTAGAAACCTGAAACTCAGGGTGGAAAGAAAGCAGCCTAAGTAGCTCTCCCCCGGCATAGCCAGAGCCACCTGCGATTGCGACTGAAATTGTCATATGCATACTATACACGATTATGCATAATATTCATCAACGCAGTTTGGCGTTTAGGCTCTTTTCTACATTTCGGATGATTCCCAGTCGAATTTCTGCAATCTCGCTATCACTCAGCGTTCGATCTATGGCTCTGAGGGAGACAGCTACTGCGACAGACTTTTTGCCCGCAGGGACTTTCTCACCCTGATAGACGTCAAACACCTCAACCGATTCAATCAATTCAACAGCTACGGCCTGAATCGATTTGGCGACCGCAATTGCCGGCAAATCAGCGTCGACTACGAAAGCAAAATCCTCTTTGGCTTTCGGCATGGTTCGGATAGGTTGCGCAAAAATTGGCTGCAAGCCAGCTCCTGCCACCGCATCCAAATCAATTTCAAAAGCACAGGTTCTTGGTGGCAGGCCAAAATTCGCGCAAACCTTCGGGTGCAACTCCCCTGCAAAACCAACCACCATGCCAGCAACCACAATTCCCGCACAGCGACCTGGATGCCAAGGCGCCATCTGGATTTGGGTTGTCTGCCATTCTAGATTTGCCTCTTTCAGCAAGTCACCAACTAGCGAGATTGTGTTCTGCCAATCCCATTCACTAGCTGCATCCGAAAGTGCTGGCTGACCTTGTTCGATTCTTCCGGTCATTACTGCAGCAAGATAAATCGGTTGCGCTGGAACAGCTGCGTCTAACTCAGCCAAAATTTCAGTCGATGGTCGCGCCAAAGTCGATGGTTGTGGAGCAACCGAAACTTCCTCAGAGTCCGCCAGCACAACTTTGCCCTGTTCAAAGATCGCTATGTTGGTAAATCCGCGACCAGCATTTCGCTTTGCGGTACCGAGCAATGGCCCAAGCAATGAAGTACGCATGCTTGGTGCTTCTGCGTTAAGCGGATTGGCTAACTTCACGGTCAATCGGCGTGGATCATCAGCCGCTATCAACAGTGCATCAAAATCACTATCACCAGTAAATGGATAACTCAAAACCTCTACAAGTCCAGCAGCTGCAAGCTTTCGTGACACAGTCCGGCGATAAGACTGCTCTGGAGTGAATCCCAAACCTGCGGCTGTTGGTGGAGTGACTGAAGGGATACGGTCGTAACCCAAAATTCGAGCGACCTCTTCAATCAAATCAACATGACTGTCGATATCGGATCTCCAGGATGGAGCAAACACGTTCCAGAATTCATCAGTTTCGATATGACAGCCAACCGCTATCAACGCTGCTTTAACTTCGGCATCTGAAAAATCTGTTCCCAAATAATCATTAGCAAAATTTGAGCTGAACACAATTGGTTTGCGTGGTTGCCGCAAATCAATATCAATGCCACCAATTTCTCTGGCTCCACCATGCTCTTGCAAAAGTTGACTGGCTCTGGCACTCGCAGCTAATCCAAGTTCATCATCAACCCCGCGCTCAAATCTGCGAGAGGCCTCAGAGGAAAGTTTGTGTCGGCGTGCTCCTCGGGCAATGTCACCTTGAGTGAATCGAGCCGCCTCAAGCACAATCCCAACGGAGTTCTCATCCATTTCAGTACTCAAGCCACCCATGACACCAGCCAACCCAATGACTCCCGAGTTATCAGTAATCAAAATTTCACCGGTAGAGATCGAACGCTCGACGTTGTCGAGGGTTGTAAATTTCACATCAGCGGTTGCTCGTTCAACTTTTATGGAACCTGAGAGTTTTTGCTTGTCGTAAGCATGAAGTGGTTGGCCGAGCTCAAGCATTACGTAGTTTGTGATGTCAACTGCCAGCGATATGGGCCGCATACCCGCCAACGTCAGTCTCCGCTGCATCCACACAGGTGAAACCGAATCCGGCTGGAAGTTCTCCAACGTCCGCAGCACCAATCGAGTACAGGAGGTAGCGTCTTTAATTTCGCCGGACACAGCTTTTGCACTTTTTGCAACCGGGCTGTCGATGTTTGCGGGATCTCGCCAATCCCAACCAGTTGCAGCTGCTAATTCCCGCGCAGCACCTCGCATGGATAGTGCGTAACCGCGATCTGGCAGAACCGAAATGTCAACCACTGCATCAATCAAACCGAGAAGCCCGATTGCATCGGTGCCAACTTCAGGATCCAAACCAAGCTCAACTAAGCGAATGATTCCACCGTGATCATCGCTGAACTGAAGTTCTCGACCGCTGCAGATCATTCCATCGGACACATGACCGTATGTTTTTCGAGCAGCAATCTGGAAACCACCAGGAAGTGTGGCACCTGGACGAACAACTACAACTTTGTCATCAACAAAAAAGTTCCTGGCGCCACAAACAATTCCAGTTACTTCACCAGGAGCAACCTCTACCTGGCACCAGCGAATAGTCTTACCGTTAGCTTGTTCTTCTTCAACAAACTCAACAACCCGGCCAACAACAAGTGGACCTTCAAGATCAGCACCAAAATATTCAATGCCTTCTTCTTCAAAACCGATTCGGGTAAAAATGTCGGCAATCTTTTGGGCATCAACATCTGCCGGAATATCTACATACTCGCGCAGCCACGAAACTGGAATCAACATTAAATTTCCATCCCAAATTGTCGTGAGAAGCGAATGTCGCCTTCGACGATGTCGTGCATGTCGACAACCGCATGCCTAAACATCAAAGTACGTTCTAGTCCCATACCGAACGCGAAGCCGGTGTACTCATCTGGGTCAATCCCACATGCCACAAGTACTTTCGGATTCACCATTCCGCAGCCACCCCACTCGATCCAACGCGGTCCACCTTTTGCATGTGGAAACCAAAGATCAAACTCGGCACTTGGCTCTGTGAATGGGAAGAAAGAAGGCCGCCATCTGGTTTTTGCTTCGGGACCGAACATCGCACGCGCAAAATGATCCAGAGTTCCTCGCAGATGTGCCATCGTCAAACCTTTATCGATGGCAAGACCTTCAACTTGATGAAAAACCGGCGTGTGGGTTGCGTCTAGTTCGTCCGTTCTAAAAACTTTTCCCGGTGCAGCAACATAAATCGGTGGCGTGCGACTCAACATAGTTCGGGCCTGCACTGGTGAAGTTTGAGTTCGAAGAACCAGATGCGATTCGATTGGATCAACATAAAATGTGTCCTGCATGGTTCGAGCTGGATGATCTGCCGGAATGTTGAGTGCATCAAAGTTGAACCACTCAGCCTCAAGCTCAGGCCCTTCAACAATTTCCCAACCCATTGCAACAAAAACTTCAGCGACCAAATCCGCAGTCATTGAAAGTGGATGTCTAGCACCTGCTGGCGTGGTGTTCTCCGCTAGTGAAACATCAACCTGCTCGGACTCGAGCATCTGGATTTCGGCAGCAGCTTCAAGCTCAGCTTCTCG
>JBIKSQ010000134.1:0-3935 GCA_044348555.1 Candidatus Nanopelagicales bacterium
CAGCTTCCTTGAAAGCCATCGAGCCTGCGATTTTGAACGCCAACTCAGACGAGTCCACATCGTGGTAAGCACCGTCTTGCAGCGTAACTTTGACATCCACCAATGGGTATCCAGCGAGAACGCCGTACTCCATGGCATCTTTGCAGCCAGCATCTACCGATGGGATGTATTCCCGTGGGATGCGACCACCAGTAACAGCGTTGACGAAGTGGTATCCGCCTTCGCCACCAGCAAATGCGCCGGTTGGTTCAATATCGATAATTACCTTACCGAACTGACCAGAACCACCGGACTGCTTCTTGTGGGTGTATTCGACTTTTTCGACCTTCTTAGTGATGGTCTCGCGGTAAGCAACTTGTGGCTTACCAACGTTTGCTTCAACCTTGAATTCACGCTTCATACGATCAACGAGGATTTCAAGGTGAAGTTCACCCATACCTGCGATGATGGTCTGACCGGTTTCTTCATCGGTGAAAACTTTGAAGGTTGGGTCTTCTTCAGCTAGACGCTGAATAGCAACACCAAGTTTTTCCTGGTCGCTCTTTGTCTTTGGTTCAATTGCAACCTGAATAACTGGAGCTGGGAAGTTCATTGATTCCAACACGATTGGATTGGAATTATCGCAAAGGGTTTCGCCAGTAGTGGTGTCCTTGAGACCCATTACAGCAATGATTTCGCCTGCGCCTACCTTCGCGATTTCTTCGCGCTTGTTCGCATGCATTCGGTAAATCTTGCCGATACGTTCTTTGCGATCCTTGGTGGAGTTCAATACCTGGGAACCGGCTTCCATTGTGCCCGAGTAAATTCGAACGTAGGTGAGCTTGCCCAAGTGTGGATCGGTAGCAATTTTGAAAGCTAGCGCAGAAAGTGGCTCACTGTCAGATGGCTGACGGGTAATTTCAATTTCTTCGTTGTCTGGCTTGAAGCCCTTGATTCCATCAATATCAAGTGGGGATGGAAGGTAAGCAACAACTGCATCCAGCATTGGCTGCACACCTTTGTTCTTGAAAGCTGAACCAGTTAGAACTGGGGTGATCTTGTCAGCGAGAGTCGCGCGACGGATGGTTGCATGCAAGTCCGCAACTGTGTACTTCTCCTCTAAGAACATTTCTGCAAAGACATCGTCTGCATCTGCAAGAACTTCGAGCAACATCTGGTGGTATTCCTTTGCCTGATCAAGCAGGTCAGCTGGAATATCTTCGACTGAATAGTCCTCACCTTTTTTGGTGTCTTCTGGCCAAACCAAAGCGCGCATTTCGACTAGGTCGATTACGCCGCGGAAGTCACCTTCAGAACCAATCGGCAACTGAATGACTGCAGCGTTTGCACCAAGACGAGTGCGAATGGTGTCAACACACATAAAGAAGTCAGCACCGGTGCGGTCGAGTTTGTTAACAAAGCAAAGACGTGGAACGTTGTAGCGATCAGCCTGACGCCAAACAGTTTCGGATTGTGGTTCAACACCAGCAACGCCATCGAATACTGCAACTGCACCATCGAGTACGCGCAATGAACGTTCTACTTCAACTGTAAAGTCCACGTGGCCTGGGGTGTCAATGATGTTGATCTGGTGACCGTCCCAGTGGCAAGTGGTTGCAGCAGAGGTAATCGTGATGCCACGTTCCTGTTCCTGCTCCATCCAGTCCATGGTGGCTGCGCCGTCATGTACTTCACCAATTTTGTAGGTGATACCGGTGTAAAACAGGATGCGTTCGGTCGTGGTGGTCTTACCCGCGTCGATATGCGCCATGATCCCGATGTTTCGGGTTTTAGCGAGGTCGGCTGACACTTCTTTAGCTCCGTCTGTCTAGTGGAAAGTTCTTGGACTACCAGCGGTAGTGCGCAAAAGCCTTGTTGGATTCGGCCATCTTGTGGGTATCTTCGCGCTTCTTAACAGCGGCACCTAAGCCGTTGGAAGCATCCAAGATTTCGTTCATCAAACGCTCGGTCATCGTCTTTTCACGACGAGCGCGGCTGTGTGTGATCAACCAACGAAGTGACAATGTCACTGCGCGGCCTGGCTTTACTTCAACAGGTACCTGGTAAGTAGCGCCACCAACACGGCGGGAACGAACCTCAAGAGTTGGGCGAATGTTGTCAAGCGCCTTCTTGAGAGTTAAAACTGGATCGGTGCCGGTCTTTTCACGGCAACCTTCTAGTGCGTTGTAGACAATCGCTTCTGCGGTTGACTTCTTGCCATCTAATAAAACCTTGTTAACAAGTTGGGTAACCAAGGTTGAGCTGTAGACAGGGTCAACAACGAGCGGGCGCTTTGGCGCGGGGCCTTTACGTGGCATTAGCTCTTCTCCTTCTTAGCACCGTAATGGCTACGTGCTTGCTTACGCTTCTTAACACCTTGGGTGTCGAGTGAGCCACGAACAATCTTGTAGCGAACACCTGGGAGGTCCTTCACACGTCCACCACGCACAAGCACGATTGAGTGCTCTTGCAGGTTGTGACCTTCACCTGGAATGTAGGCAGTTACTTCAATGCCGGAAGTCAGACGCACACGCGCAACCTTGCGAAGCGCTGAGTTTGGCTTCTTCGGTGTGGTTGTGTACACGCGGGTACACACGCCACGACGCTGAGGGGATCCCTTAAGCGCTGGGGTCTTGTTCTTGGCGACCTTGTCCTGGCGGCCCTTGCGGACCAGCTGCTGGATGGTTGGCACTCGCTTACTCCGTGTTCTCTCGCGTTGAGCGTTAGCTCCCCGCAGGGGTTGGTTTGAACTCGTTTCTCCGACCCACGCACTCGGGTGTGTCGGAATTTTCCGGAGAAGATTCCGCACTACAAAGTGCAGGATTGGTGCTTGCACATGTGAGTTTGGGTTCAAACCACACAGCAAGACCCGGGGTTAACCGGGCACGGCGCGCGAGATTAGCCGAAAAGTATGCAAAAGGTCAAAACGAGGCACAAAGCGGGAAACCGACACATGTTCAGGAAGGGCGGCGGAGCCGCGAGTCGATGTGCCGAGATTACCCAAAAGTGGCCATTTCTTGGCTTTTTGGGCACCGACACGCCGTTTTTGGCGCGAATTAGGCGATCGAAATCCGTTTTTTTGCCTCGGTGACGATATCCACCAACAGGCGTTCAGGATCGAGTGGATTTGGCATATCAACCTCAAATTTGGTGAAATCTCGTCGTTTTGTGCTTGGAAGCTGCGAAAGGTCAAGATTCTGAAAAACTTCAACTTCATCTTCAGTATGGAAGATTGATTGCAGGGCACTTTTAACTAGTGCTGTTTCGCTATCTGTGAACTCCGACATGTTGTCAACCAGGAAGACAACTTTGTCATTGAATCGAACTGCATGCGCATCGCGAACTTTTCGCCAGCCCAACCAAACTGCGCCAACGAACGTCACAATGTGCTGCTCACCATTTTTATCAAAGATAAAGTCTCGAATCCGACCATCAATGCTTTTAATCGCGCGCCATTTAATTCCTGCAGGACATTTTTCTGTTTCCCAGGTTGCGTAGTCGCCAATCTCATACCGGATCAACGGCATCGCCAAACTGTGTAGACCTGTGAGAATAACGCGGCCGCTCTCCCCTGGTTTAACTGGTTGGTCGTTCGCATCGACAATCTCCATGTAGACAGTTGGTTCAACAACATGCAAGTGATCTGCACTCGGACACTGCAACGCGATTAGACCAAGCTCTTCAGCCGAGTAGCGATCAACAATTCTGGTGTCAAAAGCTTCTTTCATGATCTGGCGGAAACTTTCATCGACTCGATCGCTGACGACCATCCACTGATCAACCTTGAAGTGGCGATTTTCCGCAATCGCTTTTTGCGCAATCAGCCGAGAAGTCACACCGTTTGCAAAAACGTAATCGGGTTGAACTTGCTCCAGAAATTCCAGCATTTCACCGATGGTGTGTTTGGCTGAGTCTCGAATCCAGCGATACCCGCCTGTGCCAAGATAACTGAGCGG
>JBIKSQ010000136.1:0-3866 GCA_044348555.1 Candidatus Nanopelagicales bacterium
AATTGTTTTTGCAAAGTTAAAAGTGATTCCCGACTTGTTCCCAACATTAGCGGCCTGCCTCACTTGCTTGGCGTTCCAAATCAGCGATGAACGCATCCACAACCGCACGCGCACGCGCGTCGTTCTGGAGTGAGTCGTTCACAACTTTGGAAGCTAGTTCAAGTGCAAGCGCACCAACTTCTTTTTGCAAAACTGATTCAGCTTGCGCAAAAGAAGCTGCCATTGATTCGCGCGAGCGAAGTTCAGACTGCTGACGCACTTCCTCAGCTTCAGCTTTTGCCTTCTCAATTTCGATGCGTTTTTGTTCAGCAGCCGCAGCTCGTATGCCAGCAGCTTCATCGCGTGCGGAGTTGAGTTGTGCAGTCAAAGAACCAAGGGCAGCGTTAGCTTCGGCTTGCGCTTCTTCTGCGCGCTTAAAGCCGCCTTCGATCTTTTCTGCACGTTCAGCTAGCACTTTATTAAAGCGTGGCAACACATACTTTGAAAAAAGTATGAGCAGAATTACGAACGAAACAGAACCCCAAATGAGGTCCGCTGCGTGCGGGATGAGGATTGCTCCTCCACCTTCTGCTGCTACTAGGCCGATGATTTGCATGAGGACTTAGATCCTTACTGACTAGACGAACAAGAAGCCTGCGACAAGGCCGATTAGTGCGAGTGCTTCGGTAAAAGCAACGCCAAGGAACATGGTGGTACGAAGTACGCCTGCAGTTTCTGGCTGGCGGGAAATGCCTTCGAGTGCCTTGCCGACCAAGATACCGATACCGATACCAGGTCCTAGAGTGCCAAGACCGTAACCAATTGTGTTGAGGTTACCGGCGATTTCCGAGATGAGTGCGAAATTGCTCACTTGCTTTTCCTTTCGGGTGGACGCCTAGTTTCTCTAGTCGTCGTCTGTGTTTTAGTGCTCGTCCGCCATGGCTCCACCGATGTAGACCGCAGTCAGCAAGGTGAAGATGTATGCCTGGAGGAATGCGACTAGAACTTCAAAGAGCGTGAAGGCGAACCCTGCCGCAAATGAAGCCAAGCCGAAAATTTTCAAAAAACCTTCAGAGTCGAACAGAAGGTAGCTGGTAGCAGTGAAGAAGAGCACCAAGAGAAGGTGCCCGGCCATCATGTTTGCAAGCAAACGGATTGTAAGAGTGATTGGGCGAAGCATGAATGTGCCAACAAACTCGATTGGGGTGACGAGCGCGTAAATTGGAATCGGCACACCAGCTGGAAAGAGGTTTGCCTTTAAGTAATGTCCCAAGCCGTGATGCTTTGCACCTGCGTAATTAAAGACAACGTACGAGGTAACGGCAAGAAGCAGCGGTACCGCAATAACGCTTGTACCTGCGATCTGTAGGCCAGGGATAATTCCAGTGATATTGAAAGCAAAGAGCATGAAGAACAAAGTTGTCAGGTAAGAGGCAAACTTCTTGCCATTTTCGCCCATGATTTCTTCTGCAATGTTTATGCGCACGAAATCCAAACCAATTTCAGCTGTGTTTTGTAATTTTGCTGGAACAAACTTTGGTCGAGCAAACGACACGATGAAAAAGACACTTACCAATACAGTCATCAAAATCATGATCAGGTTGATCCGTGACATCTCAAATAATGTGTCAACGAAAAGTAACCCGCCAGGGAAAAACTCTTCTGTGGTGGGGGCTTTAAATCCGTCGCCCTCACCGCTCATCGGTGCTTTGATGCTTGTAATCAGCATTACCGGTGAGACTCCTTCGTCGCATCGGGTTCGGCGAACCGAACGGTCTAGTTAATCGCGTCCGTACTTTACGTACACGATATATAGCGAAGTGACAAACCCCACCACGACACCTGCAGCAGTGAAGTACCTGTCTTCGCTGAAGTTGGAATCTAGTAGAAACCCAACTCCGCCCCACACAGCTGGTCCCGCAACCAAAGTGCTGATTGCTGACCAAACAAAATTCTCGCCACTTGCGTGTGACTCGTTCGAATTTTTAGGGACTGCTTTTGGTGACCTTTTATCTTCAGAATTTAGGTGACCGTTCATCGGGGCGAAGCATACTGAAATGGGGCATTTCCGCGAATTCGAGGTCCTGATCTATGCAGCCCTAGATCGCGTTCTGCACAAATCAGCCCCTTCATCATTGTGTAACGGTGAAGGAGTACTCAGTAGTGATAAACCCTCGGTTTCCAACCGTATCCCTAATGCTCAACATAAGGGTGTAAACGCCAGGTGGCGTCCAAGTCGAAACTTGCAGGGTTTGCCGGAAGGTTCCATTAAATGCATCACCTGAAACTAAGACGGCTTCACCAAGTGCGGGTACAAATTGACCATTCTCATCGTAATAGTAGTAAGGAGGTGCGCCAATGAACCAGGCGTAGATCCCAAGAGTTCCAGATTCATCGACAACGTCAACTTCTACCGTAAACGTATCTCCAGCTTCTAAAGTTGATGGAAATCTAATGTCCAAGATTTCTGGAATCTGGTTGTCGGATGATCCGTTAACAACGTTAAATTCGAATTGCGTCCAGGTCTGATTATTTCCAAGGGTATCAGCGGCACCTACGAACAGCGTGTACTTCTCGTTAACAGCCGTTTCGGGGATGTTGCAACTCAGTTCGTAAGTCCCCAATTCGGCAGTCCCATCAATCCGATCAACCGGAGTCGCAAATCCACACCAATCAATCCACCCTGGAGGACCCCCGACTGATGCCCAAGTCATGTAGACGCCCGAAGCGTCGCTGGCAATCCAGCGGAATACGGCAGTGGAACCCGCCTCGACCTCGCTTAGGTTGATATCGTCCCTGAGATTGACATCAGGGAAGACTACGGAAGGTGATTCCATATCCATAGTGCATGAATCCATTAGGCGATCAGTGAGGTCGCTTGCGCACGTATCGTCGCCCGACCCAGAGCGAATTGAATCTACGCCACCGTCGCCGCTGAGAGCGTCATCCCCGGCTCCTGACGAAAGATCGTCTCGACCCGCGTCACCAAGAAGTACGTCATCCCCGGCTCCGCCGACAAGTTTGTCGTTTCCAGATTCGCCTTCGAGTGAATCATTACCAGCGCCGCCTTCGATTAAATCTTTTCCAGCACCGCCTTCGATTGCGTCATCGCCTTTTCCAGCAAAAATTGTGTCATTACCGTCGCCACCGCGAATTATGTCGTCGCCATCAAGCCCACGGATGATGTCGTTGCCACCAAGTCCGCAAATTACATCGTCACCTGGTGTGCCAATGAGAGTTTCAGATTGAGCTGTGCCAGTGATTGTGCAGGGTTCGGAAACCGATGATTGCATCGGTGTGTTTGCTTGAGCGAAAAGCGGAGTCATTGACAACGCTAAACCAACACTTGTTGCGATTACTGCAATTCTTTTGTGGCCCATGGTGACCCCTCTCAATCGCTAAACGCTAGCAGTTTTTTACTTGTTTCGCGCAACAGTTACGAAATGTCCAATTCCGGCTGTTCGTTGAAATTCAATGGTGGAAGCATCCGGACGGCCAACTGTTTTGCGAGAGTTTCGAGGTCCTGATTGATACAGATCGCCAGAGCCTGCGAGAACTGCACATCCCCAGGTGAAATTACCCCAGCATCAGCTAGGGCAAGTGCCCGAATTGCGTAACTTGTCGCTTTTCGCTGACTTGGCTGTTGTGAATTCATGCTCACCAAAGCATCGGCCATGATGTTTGCGGCCTCTAGGTGGTTGCCAGTGGCGTAGTGGTAGCGCGCCCAGGCAATCTGCCGATCAACCAGCACATGTGGTTGAAAATCGGAGGTATCAACTTCTGGGTTAGTGAGCAAATGAATATGGGCTCCCCCAAAGTTTCCTTCTTCAACCTCCACCTGCACTAAGCGGCTGCGCGCATGATGTTCGGCACGCTGGTTGTTATGA
>JBIKSQ010000137.1:0-3864 GCA_044348555.1 Candidatus Nanopelagicales bacterium
GAGTGACCTCGGTATTCGACTGTTACTAGTTTTAGTCTTCATTCTTATCTCAGCGTTGTTTGCTGCAACCGAAATTGCAGTGGTATCGCTTCGAGAGAGTCAACTACAGCAGATTTCAACCCGCGGTAGACGCGGAAAAGTTTTGGCGCAACTAGCCGAAAACCCAACCCGTTTTCTGGCAGCTGTGCAGGTTGGTATCACTTTTGCATCCTTCATCGGTGCAGGTCTCGGTGCTAGTGAGATTGCGCCTTTGGTCGCACCGCAATTTGAAAGTTTTGGATTAACTCCGGCGCTTTCTGAAACTGTTTCGTTTGTTGTGATCACAATTTTGGTTGCTTATGTTTCGCTCGTTATCGGCGAACTCGTACCAAAAAGAATCGCCATCCAGAAAGCCGAAGCTGTTGCACTCGCTTTTGTGCTTCCTATTAGCTTTATCGTAAAGGTCACCAGTCCGTTCATTGCGCTGCTTACTGCATCTACCAACGTGGTACTGAGAATCCTTGGGATTGATCCAAACGCAACCCGAGAAGCAATGTCGGGTGATGAACTGCGCGACATCGTGGCTGGCCACGAAGAATTAACAGCCGAAGAGCGCGAACTCATCGATGAAGTTTTTGAAGCTCAAGGTCGTGAATTGCGAGAGGTCATGCAACCACGAACCGACGTGGAATTCCTAGATGGCGAACTACCGGTTTATAAGGCTGCCAAACTTGTTTCAGATATGCCACATTCGCGCTATCCAGTTATTGGTGAAAGCCCGGATGACATCTTGGGCTTTGTCCACATTCGCGATATTTTCAATCCGCAACTCGCTGAGCGATCAATCCGACTGGCTGACTTAGTGCGAGAGTTGCCAGCCTTCCCTGGAACGAAGCTTGTTATTCCAACTCTTTCTGAGATGCGTCGCACTCGAATTCATATGGCAGTGGTTGCCGATGAATACGGCGGGACGGCGGGCATCGTCACACTCGAAGATCTAGTTGAAGAACTAATTGGTGACATCCGAGATGAGTACGATGAAAAAGACCAAGAACTAGTCCACGGTGAACTCGTGATTGACGGCGGCTTGAGCCTGGAAGACTTCGAGGAAATGACCGGTGTGGAATTGCCAGATGGGCCATATGAGACGGTTGCCGGTTACGTGGTTGCAGCTATTGGGGAGTTGCCGGAAATCGGCCAGGTGACCATCTTCGGTGCTGCATCCCTCACCATTTTGGAAGTAGAAAATCGCCGTGCCAGCCGTATCAAGGTTGACTTAATCGAGCCCGAAACTGAGCCCGAAGACTAGAAATCACCTGTTTTCAGTTGAAAGTGGCTCTGGCTGGCACAATACCGCCCTATGACCAAGCCACGCGTTCTTTCGGGAATTCAGCCAACTGCTGATTCATTCACAATCGGGAACTACCTCGGGGCTGTCCGCAACTGGGTTCCATTACAGCAGAGCCACGATAGCTTCTACATGATTGCAGATTTGCATGCAATGACGGTTCCGCCAGAGCCTGAAGTTCTACGAGAGCGCACCCTCAAAGCATTCGCCCAGCTGGTTGCCGCTGGCATCGACCCAGAGCAGAGCACCTTGTTCGTGCAGTCTCAAGTCCGCGAGCATGTTGAGCTCATGTGGATTCTCTCCTGCATTACTGGATTTGGTGAGGCTGGTCGAATGACCCAATTCAAAGACAAGTCCGCCAAAGGAGATAGCGCATCGGTCGGGCTCTTCACTTATCCAGTGCTGCAAGCTGCAGATATTTTGGTTTATCAGGCAGCAGCAGTTCCGGTAGGGGAGGACCAGCGTCAGCATTTGGAGTTGACTCGCGATCTGGCGCAAAGATTCAACTCACGCTACGGCCAAACCTTTGTTGTACCGCAGCCGCACATCGTGAAAGAGACTGCAAAAATTTTGGATCTGCAAGATCCCACAGCGAAAATGAGTAAATCCAGTCCAGCCGGCTGCATCTTTCTGCTTGATCCCCTCAAAACAATTGAGAAAAAAGTGAAGAGCGCAGTCACAGATTCAGAAACCGAAGTGCGCTTCGATTTGGAAAACAAACCAGGCGTTTCAAATCTTCTAACAATTCTCGCGACCGTTACGGGAGAAGATGTGGCAAGTATCGAGTCGCGTTTTGCTGGCCAGATGTATGGCCCACTTAAAAAAGAAGCAGCCGAAGCGGTTGTAGCTTTTGCAGAGCCTTTCCAGAATCGGGTCAACGAGCTGCTTGGTGACAAAGCTGAACTTGAACGCCTAATGCGAAGTGGTGCGGAGCGAGCTTCAGCCGTCGCAAGCGTCACGGTCCGTGATGTTTTTGCCCGCGTGGGATTGGTCCCAGGCGCATGAGCGAAACTGCTTTTTCGGGGCTTTCTTCAGTAGTTCCGGCAAAAGCAGATGGCAGCACCACCATTGGAATCGCGATCGCAGTGCCAGAGCCGTGGGCGACCCAGGTAAAAGTAGCGCGGGAGCGCTATGGCGATCCGCAAGCCAACTTCATTCCTACGCACGTGACATTGTTTCCACCCATCGATATTGCGTATCAACAGTTGCCAGAAATCGATCAGCACTTAGAAATTGTTGCCAGTGACATGTGGCCGTTCCGAGTGCAACTGCGCGGTGCCGCGACCTTCAGGCCAGTCAGCCCAGTGGTTTTCCTTCCTTTGGTCGAAGGCATCTCTGGATGTGAAAGAATTGAAAAAACTATTCGCAGCGGCCCACTTGCAAAACGTCGCAAGTTTCCATTTCATCCACATGTGACTTTGGTGCACGAACTGTCCGAAGAAGTTCTGGATCAAGCCTTTTCTGAGTTCGCTGATTTCCAAGCAATCTTCGTGGCTGATCGTTTCAGTTTGTATCAGCAGGCTGCAGATGGCAGTTGGCAGTTAGCTAAGGACTATCGGTTGCAGGGATAGATTCCCTCTAGGCCGAATTGATTTCTAAATACCACAAACAAAAAGCCCGCCGAAGCGGGCTTTTTGTTTATCGTGATTAAGAGCGGAACAGCATGGCTCGCTTCACTTCGTGGATTGCTTGAGTGATTTTGATGCCACGTGGACAAGCTTCAGTGCAGTTGAAGGTGGTACGGCAGCGCCACACGCCTTCTTTGTCGTTCAAGATGTCGAGACGAACTTTTGAACCACTGTCGCGGCTATCAAAAATGAATCGGTGCGCGTTAACAATTGCAGCTGGGCCAAAGTAAGAACCGTCGGTCCAGAACACTGGGCAGCTAGTAGTGCAAGCTGCACAGAGGATGCACTTGGTTGTGTCATCAAAGATTGCTCGTTCTTCAGCTGTTTGGATTCTTTCCTTGGTTGGGACTTTTCCATCTGCAATCAAGAACGGTTTAACGTCTTTGTAGGCATTAAAGAATGGAGTCATGTCGACAACCAAGTCTTTTTCTAGCGGTAGCCCTTTGATGGCTTCGATTGTGACAGGCTTCGAGATATCCAGGTCTTTGACCAATGTCTTACAAGCCAGTCGGTTTACTCCATTGATCCGCAGGGCATCAGATCCGCAGATTCCATGACCGCATGAGCGACGGAAAGTGAGCGTGCCATCTTGGTACCACTTGATGCTGTGCAGCGCATCCAAGATGCGATCGGTTGGCAGACATTGGACCACGTAGTTCTCCCAGTGTGGCTCGCTATCAACTTCTGGGTTGAATCGGCGCACCTGGAAAGTGACATCGAGGTAGACAATTTCTTTCGCCTTTGGCGCAGATGGGTTTTGGGTAATAGTTGCCATTAGTACTTACGCTCCATCGGTTGGTAACGAGTAATGGTGACTGGTTTGTAATCCAGGCTTACTTTTCCATCTTTGCCTAAGTACGCCATGGTGTGAAGCATGAATTTTTCATCATCGCGGGTTGGGTAGTCCTC
>JBIKSQ010000013.1:0-15194 GCA_044348555.1 Candidatus Nanopelagicales bacterium
TTGATGAATGCGCTGCATGTAAATCACATTCGGAAATTGAATCCCTAGTCAAAAATAGAATCCAGCAGTCCTGCACAGTTGAGACGCCGGTCGCAGTTCGTCAACAGATTTTGTTCCGGATGTCTTCATATTCTGCTAATTCTTATGAAGAGACCGAAATTCGAATTCAGTTCGAATAGTCGAGAATTAAAAAAGCCCCGCAGATGCGGGGCTTTTAAAATTATGCGTTTGGTCGCTTACCGTGGTTAGCGCCCTTTTTACGGCGATCCTTTTTCTTACGTCCGCGCTTGCTCATGTTTCTCCTTGAGTTTGGCCGCGAAATGCGGTTCACGCAGGCCAAGCCGCGTGTGAGGGTGCAAGGTTACCCCAACCACCCGTACTGACTAACCAGCCCTTGGCAGCCTACGCTCTACCTATGGCAACCTTGCTAGATCTCGCCAAGGAGCGGACCGAACTCAACGATGCGGACATTCAGGCTCTGCAGGCGTTGGTTGCGGATTGGTCGCTCTTAGCAGATTTGGCATTTGGCGACTTGGTGCTCTGGCTGCCGACTTGGAATGACGGCGGATTTGTTGCTGCGGCGCAGGTCCGACCAACCACCGGCCCAACTCGGGTCCCAATGGATGTGGTTGGACAATTTGTGGCAAAAGGTCGGACTCCTAACCTCGACAAAGCCTTTGTGAGCAAATCCAAAATTGTTAGCCGATCAACCACTTCTGAGTTGATTCCAGTTTCTGATGAAGCTTTTCCGATTGTTCGGGATGACCGAGTTATCGCGGTAATCCAGCGGAGCACAGCTCTCGCAGCTAGAAATATCGGAGAACTTGAGCACGCATACTTGTTGGCGTTTGATTCATTAATTGAGATGACTATGCATGGCTTGTTTCCGCAAGGAGCGGGAGCGGCGCATTCGGATTCACCACCGCGTGTGAGTGATGGCCTGATTCAACTCTCGAATGAAGGCCTGGTTGAGTTTGCTAGCCCGAATGCTGTGTCGGCATTTCATCGTATGGGGTTGGCTTTTGGAATCCAGGGCCAGCATCTCGCTAACACGCTTATGCGTTTGATTCGCAAACCAGGTCCTGCAAACGAAACTTTGATGTTGTTGGCTGGCGGTCGTGCAGCTGGCCAAACCGAAGTTGAAAATCTGAATGCAATCATTACTTTGCGAGCAATTCCACTGACGGTTGGCAACGTGCGGCATGGCTCTTTGATTCTGGTTCGAGATGTTAGTGAATTACGCCGCAAAGAAAAAAGCCTGCTAACTAAAGATGCATCAATTCGAGAAATCCATCATCGCGTAAAAAACAATTTACAAACAGTTGCCGCGTTGTTGCGATTACAAGCGCGCAGAAGTGAATCTGTAGAAGTTCAAACTGCTCTAGAAGAAGCCCAACGGCGAGTAGCAGCAATTGCAACCGTGCATGAAATCTTGGCGCACGAACCTGGTACAACAGTTGACTTTGACGAAATTGTTGAGCGATTGATCTTGATGGTTCGTGATATGACTCGTGGTATGCGACAAGGCACAATTGAAAAGTCTGGTTTGTTTGGTGAACTACGAAGTGAACAAGCAACCGCACTTGCGATGGTGTTGTCTGAGTTGATTGGCAACGGTGTCGAACATGGGATTGCACTGCGCAGCGAAAGTGGTTCGGTGCATGTGAATGTAGTTCGAACACCGAGTGCGATGGAGATTTCAGTCGTCGATGATGGACCTGGTCTTCCCGAAGGCGGATACACCGAAGGGTTAGGACTCTCAATCGTGCGGACGATTGTCACGCAGGATCTAAAGGGTGAGCTCGAACTGGTGAACCGGCCAGAAGGTGGAGTTGCCGCAAATGTGAAAATCCCACTGTCAGAGTGACAGCGGGATTTCAAAGTTTTGTTTTTTAGAGGGCTCGCATTGCGGCACGTGCCCGCTGGTTGCGACGCTTCAAGGCTCGACGTTCGTCTTCCGATAGACCGCCCCAAACGCCCGAATCTTGGCCCGCTTCGATTGCCCATGCCAGGCAATCATCAATCACGGTGCAACGGCGGCAAACAGCCTTGGCTTCTTCAATCTGAAGCAAAGCTGGGCCGGTGTTGCCAATCGGGAAGAAGAGTTCTGGATCTTCGTCTCGACAAGCCGCCTCGTGGCGCCAGTCCATGTTGGACCTCCTGATAAGGGCCAGTTTTCCTAGAAACTGACCGAGCGAAATCGAGGATTGCCCGATTCGCCGTTTTTTTAGGAACTTGAGGGGTGTTCAAGTACCTTCGGAAAGTTTCCTAACCTTCCAAGGCGTAACTTTCCACAGACCTAGGCTCAGGGCAACAGTCAAACGGTCAATTCACCCTTAAATTTTCGAAAGTTATCCACATATGAGTGTAAAAAATTACTCAAAGTAATTTCTCAGTCACAAAATGTACTTAGAGTTAATCTGCCGATTAGGATTATCAAGATTTGATAACAGCAAAAATGCCCAGCGATCGGTGGAAATTAGCCGGGAACTAGCACCTGCAGAGCATTAGGTACGAGCTCAATCTCAGCGTGACGAATTAGTCCCAGCGAGTCCCCATCGACCTGGGCTGGCATCGGCCAGTCTGAGCTGACCTTGATGTAGGAGCAATCTGCCATGGCAACGCTGTTGGATCGGCGTTCCTGTGGAATCCCCAAACTTGCCTCAGCGAGATAGGCGGCCAGCGGCACTGGTGACATGTCCATTAGGGCTACTGCCTCCAACCCCTGATCGAATTCAGCGTTGGCCGCAAACTCGAGTGCGACCGGACCCACAAATGACCAAGGCGAGGTGTTCTGCACAATCAGCATGTGAGCATCGTTGACTTCGATTAACTCGCCCGAGCGAGTGTTCGCTTTGATCGAAAGGTGCGGATCGACAGCGCCAAGTTCGCTCAAATAGTGGCGTAGACCCTCAGTCAGATAACGAGCAGGACTGGCTTTGTTACCGCGTGCTCGAGCGGCCTCGACTGCCTGAACCACCCCAGCATCGAGCCCGATACCCGCGTTAAATCCAAACCAGCGACCATTGAATTTGCCCAACGGAATTGTTCGCGTGCGGTTGCATAAAATTGCATCCATCAGCTCACCAGCTGCTCCCATTGGATCAGGTGGAAGGCCAAGGGCTCGAGAAAAAACATTTGCCAGACCACCGGGGATAGTTCCTAGAAGTGGTGACTTACCCTGAAACTCTTTGATTCCATTTATGGCTTCATTGATTGTGCCATCGCCGCCCAGAGTCAGAATTACATCAACTCCGGCCAAAGACGCGTTGAAAGCAAGTTCAATTCCATGGCCCCGGAAACGGGTTTCATGGATTTCTAAATCCATTTCAGCAGCTAGTGAGCGAATCACCACATCGCGAGACCACCCACTACTCGAGCTCGCCTTTGGATTCACTATCAATAGCCCACGCATGCCTTAACTCTAAACCTTCGATAAATTAGCGCCATGACTGGAACTGAAAAATCATTAGCGTTGAAAATCAGTATTTTGGTTGGAGTTGTCCAAGTAGTTGCGATTGTGGCTTATGCGATCAGTATCGGCGTTTTGCATTTAATCCAAGGCACACGAGGAACAGTCGGCAGCGATGTTTCGCCGTGGTTTTTGATACTCACTTACCTTGGCTTTGCCGCGCTTGTTCTGTGGGTGGTATTCAAGCTAAACCGAGGTAGTGGTGGAGCCCGTACCCCGTATCTGATCACTCAAGCATTTGGTTTGGTGATTGCGCAAGCATTGGTAAACGGTTCGGAAACAGCAGAAGTAATTGGTGCTTGGGTGATGATTGTGGTTTCACTTATTGGTGCGGTAGCAATCCTCACCCCTGCAGCATCCAGAAACTTGAGTACTTTTAGGTAATTCAGAGCTATTCACCGCAACCAAAGCGATAGCACGTACTTCTTAAAAGCCCATTGGGTGCCATACGGTTTTGGTCTCAACCCAATACCGCAAGCGCTCTAGTCCAGGATCTTTCTCCCAATTTGGTGTGTTGGGGCGCATAACTCGCTTCACGTTGACAGCAGCAAGTGATTCAAATTCGGCTGCAGTTTGTGTGTGATCAACTCCAGTTAAATCAATCGCATCTACATCAACATGTTCGGCTAGCCAGCCACCAATTTCTGAATAATCACCAGTCAGAATATTTACGACACCCGATGGCACATCACTTGTTGCAAGAACTTCAGCCAGGGTGACTGCTGTGATTGGTAGATCTTTCGAACTCACGACCACAGTCGTATTTCCAGTCACAATTACTGGAGCGATAGTGTTTATCAAACCCAGCAAGCTATTTTTTTGGGGAGCGATAACTGCAACCACACCGGTTGGCTCAGGGATACTGAAATTGAAGTAAGGGCCAGCAACTGGATTGCTCGATCCAGCAAGCGCAGCGAACTTATCAGCCCAACCTGCGTACCAAACTAGCCTGTCGACTGCGGCATCAACAATTTTCTGCGCGCGTTTTTCGGTTGCGCCATCGGCCTGCACGAGCTCGGCTACAAATTGTTCACGGCGACTTTCGACAACCTCGGCAATGCGGTACAAAATTTGCCCACGGTTGTATGCCGTAGCGGCACTCCAGCTTTTCTGCGCACCTCGGGCAGCTACAACAGCATCCCGCGCATCTTTGCGAGATGCCGTAGAAACATTCGCAATAAAGTTGCCACGATTGTCAGAGATCTCGTAAGCCCGACCACTTTCGCTTCTAACAAACTTGCCATTAATGAAAAGTTTGTATGTCTTTTTTACATCAATTCGCTCGTTCATTAGTTGCCTGCCTTCAGGTAAGAAGCGAGTCCAGCTATTCCGCCCTCGCGGCCGTAGCCGGATTCTTTGTATCCACCGAATGGGCTTGCGGGATCAAATTTGTTGAATGTGTTGGCCCAGACCACACCAGCCTCAAGCGCATTCGCCATTGCCAAAATCTTGGATCCTTTTTCAGTCCAGATTCCAGCGGAAAGACCGTAAGGAGTGTTGTTTGCTTTCTCGACTGCCTCGGCTGGAGTGCGGAAAGTTAAAACACTCAAAACCGGCCCAAAAATCTCTTCACGGGCAATTCGATGTGATGCAGAGACGTTTGTGAAAATTGTTGGAGGGAACCAGAAACCTGTTTCTGGAAGTTTGCAGTCTGCACTCCAACGCTCAGCACCTTCAAGATCTCCAGAATTTGCAATCTCTTGAATTCGAGCAAGTTGAGCAGCCGAGTTGATGGCGCCAACATCGGTGTTCTTGTCCATTGGATCACCAACTCGGAGCAAGTTAATGCGCGCTTGCAGTTTTGGAAGAAACTCATCAACGATTGATTCCTGGATCAACAATCGAGAACCTGCACAACATACATGGCCCTGGTTGAAGAAGATCCCGTTAACAATGCCATCAACCGCTTGGTCTATTGCGGCATCTTCAAAAACGATGTTGGCTCCCTTGCCACCAAGTTCGAGAGTTAGTTTTTTGTTCGTACCGGCAATTGCGCGTGCGATGTTCTGACCAACCGCAGTTGAACCAGTAAATGCCACTTTATTCACACCAGGATGTGCCACGACTGCAGCACCAGTTGCACCTGCACCCGTGACGATGTTTACGACACCTTTGGGTAGACCTGCTTGTTGGCAAACCTCTGCGAACAGCAAGGCTGAAAGCGGTGTGGTTTCAGCGGGCTTTAAAACAACCGTGTTTCCACATGCCAAGGCTGGTGCAATTTTCCAAGCCAGCATCAGCAGTGGGAAATTCCACGGAATTACTTGCCCGGCAACCCCATGTGGTTGTGGATTTGCGCCGTAGCCAGCGTATTCAAGTTTGTCAGCCCAACCAGCGTGATAGAAGAAATGCTGAGCTGCCTGTGGAATATCAAAATCTCGAGTTTCTTTAATTGGCTTACCGTTATCGAGGGTCTCTAGGACTGCAAACTCACGGGCACGTTCCTGCAGAATTCGAGCAATTCGGAATAGGTACTTGGAGCGTTCACTGCCCGGAAGCTTGCTCCATTTGCCAAAGGCACGTTGGGCAGCGCGAACTGCAGCATCAACATCTTCGTCAGTTCCCACTGCGTATAGGGCAAGTGATTCGCCGGTAGCGGGGTTAATAGTTTCGGCAAACTGTCCAAGAGCGGGTTCTACGAATTTACCATCAATGAAGTGGCCGTAGGTTTCGCGCAATTCAACAACGCCCCGTGATTCGGGAGCTGGCGCGTATTCGAAATCGGTCATCTGATTCCTTAATCGTTGGTTACGTAGCGAGGGCCGGAGTAGTGGCCAGTTGAAAGTTTTTGGCGTTGCATTAAGAGATCATTTAACAAAGTGGATGCGCCAATTCGAAATAGGTGCGGATTCATCCACTCATCACCCGTGATTTCATGCACCATCACGAGAAGCTTCATTGCGTCCTTGGTTGTTCGAATACCACCTGCTGGCTTCATTCCAATTTTCTGACCCGTCAAGGCATACCAATCACGACAGGCACTCAGCATCTCAAGGACAACAGGTGGGGTTGCAGCAACCGGTATTTTGCCGGTTGAAGTTTTGATGAAGTCCGCTCCAGCCAACATCGCAAGCCAGGATGCTTTGCGCACGTTGTCATAAGTCTGCAGTTCACCAGTTTCAAGAATTACTTTCAAGTGAGCATCTCCACATGCCGCTTTGACCGCCACAATTTCTTCAAATACTTTTCCATACTGGCCCATAAGAAATGCACCGCGATCAATCACCATGTCAATTTCATCTGCACCAGCTGCAACGGCTTCTGCGGTATCCAAAAGTTTTACTTTGAGACTAGCTCGACCACTGGGGAATGCGGTTGCGACCGCAGCAACATTTATGTTCGCTGAACCAAGCGCAGCTTTTGCAACCGCAACTTTGTCGCCATAAACGCAAACAGCTGCTACCTGCGGAACTGTTGCATCCATCGGGTCTGGCATTTTTGCTTTCGCGCAGAGCGCTTTGACTTTGCCGTCAGTATCAGCGCCTTCAAGTGTTGTTAAATCCACCATCGTGATTGCAACGTCAATTAGTTGCGCTTTGGCGGCTTTCTTGATCGATCGGGTTCCCAAGTCAGCGGCTCGTGCGTTTAGGCCAACTGCGTCAACCCCAGGTAAAGCCCGCAGAAAGGACCGCAAGCCCTGCTCGTCGCGGCGGGCGATTTCTAAATCCGCAAGTGTCATCACCCGTCTAACTTTAGCCCCCGCTAAGGTTCACCCGGCGCTGTCGCCCTGCTGGCTATCCTGAGTCGGCGGCCCAGCTGACCTCACTCAGGGTGGTTATATGTCTGCTGAGTTGGCGAATTCGCTACACAAATTTGATGAAAAAAGCGCGGACTTGATTTTGAACTATGTCCGAGACCGATTGGCAACCGAAGCGCCACTGGATAATCCGGGGGATCGCGCGAGTCTTGAGGCTGCGGTAGCTGGACTGATTAATCCAAGCGGCAACTCCGTGGAGCATGTTCTGGACTTATACGCTGAAGTTCTCGCACCTACCGTGTTGAGCACTGACAGTCCAAAGTTTTTGGCTTTCATCCCCGGTGCTCCAGCAAAGTCAGCTTTGCTGTTCGACACTGTAGTTTCTTGTGCATCTCTTCAAGGCATGTCGTGGCTCGAGGCCGCAGGTGCGATCGTTGCGGAAAACCAAGTGCTTCGATGGATTGCTGATTTAGTTGGTATGCCTGCTTCCGCTGGTGGCACATTTGTTTCAGGTGGTTCGGCAGCAAACCTTTCTGCACTTGCGGTGGCACGCGAGGTTGGTCGCGAAAAGTTTGGTGTTCGAAATGTGCGGATGGCTTTGAGCAAAGAAGCACATTCTTCGATTGGTTCAACTTTGAAGTTGCTCGATGTCGAACCCCTTTGGATTGAAACCGATGACCATCGAGTTACAGCTGCAAGTTTTCAACGCACTTTAGATGCAGACACGGGAACCGATCCGGTTGTGGCGGTTGCATTAACTTCCGGCACAACGAATGCAGGCATCATTGATGATTTGCAGGGAGTTGGCGAAATCGCCCGCCGCCACAACATGTGGTTGCATGTCGATGGTGCGTACGGTGGGGCTGCACTTTTAAGCCCAACCGCAAAACATCACTTTGCTGGAATCGAACACGCAGACTCATTCATCACCGATCCACACAAATGGTGGTTCGCACCATTCGACGCAGCCGCTCTGCTTTACAAGAATCCAAGTGCCGCTGTGAAAGTTCACACACAGGATGCTTCGTATCTAGATGTGTTACATGATGATCAGCCAGCCAACCAATTCAATCCAACCGATCTTGCGTATCACCTTACGCGTCGAGCCCGTGGATTGGCTTTGTGGTTTGCGGTATCTGTGCATGGCACAGATGCGTTTGCGGCTGCGGTTGAAGCATCGATTCAGTTGACTCGCGAAACTGTGAAATTGATTGACGAATACCCAGAGATTGAACTTTTGCGCGAGCCAACCCTTTCTGTGGTCCTATGGCGTCGCAAAGGTTGGCAAAAGGCAGATTACGAAAAACTTCAAGATGTCCTATTGCGCGAGCAGATCGCGTTCGTAACTCCAACCAAGTGGGAAGGCGAAACGGTCGGCCGTTTTGCGTTCTTGCATCCAGAAACAAATCTCGATTTGGTTCGCGAGATTTTCGACCGTTGTAAGTAGGAAAAAGGTTGGGCTGATAAATCTTCAGCCCAACCTTTTTGTTGAGCTAAACACCTAGAGCTTTTGCCATATCAATCTTCATAGCTGCCAAAATTTCTTGCGCCTTGGCTCTGTCGGTTGCGACGTCATCGGTAGTAATCTGCACTTCGAGATAGCACTTGAGTTTTGGTTCAGTGCCGCTTGGTCGGGCAATCACTTGGCCGCCTTCGAGCAACAACAAAATGCCATCTGTTGGCGGTAAGTCATTCCAGCCTTTTGCTAGATCCACAACCTGCGTCACGGATAGTCCGCCAACAGTTGAAGGCGGAGTGCTGCGAAGTCGACTCACAGCTGCTGGAATTGCTGCCAAATCTTGCATCCTTACCGACAACTGATCGGTCATATGTAGTCCGTACGTGGTTGCTAATTCATCAAGCAACTGCGGAAAGGTTTTGGACTCTGACTTCAGCCAAGCTGTAAGTTCTAGCAAACGAATAGCCGCACTGATGCCATCTTTGTCGCCCACACTTTGTGGATCAACGCAGTAGCCAAGTGCTTCTTCATAACCAAAAATCAGGTTTGGCACTTTTGCAATCCATTTGAAACCAGTGAGAGTGCCTTGGTATTCCAGATTGTGTGCAGTTGCAATCTTTGAAAGCATGGTCGATGAAACAATGCTGGCAGCAAATACGCCAGAAAGTTTTGGTCGACCAAGCAGTTCGTTGCGTTTGATGCTCCACCAACCAAGCAGTACACCAACCTCATCGCCACGAAGCAGCCGCCAGGTTGCACCGTCTTTGATGGCTGCAGCACATCTATCCGCATCGGGATCGTTTGCAATCGCGATGTCAGCATTTTTGAGGCTTGCTAATTCCAGTAACAAGTCGGTTGCGCCAGCTTCCTCCGGGTTCGGGAATGCGACGGTAGGAAAATCTGGATCAGGTTCTGATTGTTCAACCACAACACTCAGTTCAGCAAGCGCTGCAGTCTTTACGGTGGCTACCAATGTTTCGTAGCCCACTCCATGAAGCGGTGTGTAGACAGCTTGAACCTGCGGAAGGCCAGCCATCTCAAAAGTCGCCGCTGCGCTGTTGATATAGGCCTCAACAACAGCCTCATCTGCTAGTTCCCAACTTTCGGCCCGCGGCAAATCTTTCACAGAGTTGATCGCTGCAATCTCAGCAGCAATATCTGCATCTTGTGGTGGGACAATTTGTGAACCATCTCCAAGATAGACCTTGTAACCGTTGTCCTGTGGTGGATTGTGTGATGCGGTGACCATCACACCAGCATCAGCTTTCAGATATCGAACCGCAAAAGCCAATACCGGAGTTGGAAGTGTGCGAGGCAACAGGATTGCTTCGAGACCAGAAGCGGCAGCCAATTCAACGGTGTCTAATGCAAAGTCAATCGAGCGGTGTCGGGCGTCGTACCCAACCACAATTCTTTTCCCACCGTTTTTCAACAAGTAGTTGATCAGACCTTGTGCTGCTCGCATTACAACTGCGCGATTCATGCAAGATGGTCCTGGTGCGATTGGTCCACGCAAGCCTGCTGTTCCAAATTGCAGCAAGTCTCCAAACCATGCTGTGAGTTGTGCAACCGCTTGTTCATCACCCGACTTTGCATCATCTAGAACTTGTTGTGCATGGGTCGCGGTTGTCTCATCCGGATCGTCAGCAATCCAGCGTTCAACTTTTTCAATCAAATCGTGATTCATGTTATGCCTTTCGAATTACTTCGGCGATTAGTTTGCCCATGCGATCAGCTGCAGCTTTGCTCGCAACCAAAACTTCAGAGTGATCAAGTGGTTCGCCGGACATGCCAGCTGCAAGATTTGTCACAAGTGAGATTCCAAGAACCTCTAGTTTCGCCTCTCGGGCTGCGATTGCTTCGAGCACAGTACTCATTCCAACAAGATCGCCACCCCAGCGGCGAACCATTTCAATTTCTGCTGGCGTTTCGTATGTAGGGCCTGTGAAACCGACGTAAACACCTTCGGCAAGGGACGGATCAATTTCTAGGCAGAGCTGCCGTAAACGATTTGAATAAATCTCAGTGAGGTCAACAAAGTTTGCGCCGACAAGTGGGGTTTGGCCGGTGAAGTTGATTTGGTCACGAATTAAAACTGGTGTGCCAGGCTTCCACTCAGGATTCAAACCGCCACATGCATTGGTCATCACAAGTTTGCTTGCACCAACCGCAGCCAAAGTACGAACACCATGAACTACTGCGTCAACCCCACGACCTTCGTAGAAATGAGTTCGACCGAGAAGCACGAGTGCATATCTGGATGGTGCGATTTCCAAAACTCGAGCAACTGAACCATGGCCGCTCACTTTGGGTGCATGGAAACCAGGAATATCACCCAGTGGTAAATCAATAATTGATTCTCCGAAGTAGGAGGCAGCATCTGCCCAACCGCTGCCAAGAATTACACCAATCTCAAAAGTATTGATGCCGGTTTTTTCTCGAAGATAGGTGGCAGCTGATTCTGCAGTTTCGTATGAAGTCATATCGAAAGCGTAGAGCAACCGGCTTTGACGAGTTAAATTGGCTAGTCTTTGAACTTACAAATCTCTCGGAACCACCGATTGAGCCATTGCTGGTGGCCAGTAAACAAGTTCTTGCTGGTTCCCTAGTGACCGCGCTCACCCTTTTCAGTATTGCTAAGTGCCTGCCGTAGGAGCATGCTTAATAAAGCAAGTCAATCAAAGGTCGTAAAAAATGGAAACGATTAAAGTTAGAAACTATTCATCAGCCAAATACATAGCAGTTCTTGCTGCAGCTGTTGTTCTAGGATTTTTTATATTTACTCAGATCAATAATGGGGGAACGACGTCCCAAGGCTTAGTTGTTCCCGACGCAACCATCAGTCAAGATGAAGTGATGCCTGATGTTTCAACTGCCTCTTTAGAGGAGATGCTCACTTTCATTGTGCAAGAAGAGAAGTTGGCACACGACTTATATGTTCAACTTGCACAAACTTCAGGAGCTAGACAATTTTCTAACATCGTCAATAGTGAAGCAACTCACATTTCATTGGTGCAAGGATTATTGACCTATTACAACATAGTAGATCCAACAATTGCTCTGGCTGAAGGTGAATTCCTTGATCAGGATTTACAAGCCCTGTATGACAATTTGCTTGTATCAGGTTCGGTTGATAGGGCTGGAGCTATGGCTGCAGGTATTGCTGTTGAAGAAAAAGACATTGCTGATATAGAGGCAATGCTGGCAACAAATTTACCAAGTGATGTTGCCTCAGTACTAGAACGTCTGTTGAGTGGGTCACAAAACCACTTAGTTGCGTTTCAAAGAGGCTAACACAATGACGTTAATTCCCTGGGTGACAGGATTTGCATCCAGGGAGTTAACTTTAGAAACTGACGATTTGAACGCGTCCATTGAGGTTACTTGCCGTGATTACTTTTTCCTTGACGTTTGTTTTAACAGAAGGGTCTACGGATTTTGCATACTGACATACCAGTTTGGCCCGAAGGCGCACGATTCGATACATCGATTCACTTTGCCTCGCGAGGCTTGTGCCCGTGCAGACAATGTTTTTATTTGCTGGACTCTTAGCCAGAAACTTCCGAATCTCAGATTTTTGCTGAGAGGTTAGAGCGGTCGCTGCGCCCGGGTGATCAGACAACACTTTCACTAAACGCTTGGACGAGTCTTGGTGCAGGATATTCGCGCCAGCCTGAAGAGTGGAATATTGACTTTCGCAATCTTGCTTTAACTACTAGCTCAAGAGATTTCCAGTCCGTCAATTTCTGGTGCGATTGCCGAAGTAGCATGACAGATTCAAAGCTAGTTACTCTGGGTTGAATGCTTTCAGCTCACAGATAACCGTGCCACTGCTGATGGTTGCGCCAACTTCGATATCTAAACCGGTGACGATTCCATCTTTGTGCGCAGTGAGCGGCTGTTCCATCTTCATGGCTTCAAGCACGACAATTGTTTCGCCGGCTTGAACTTTCTGGCCTTCAACAGCCGAAACCTTCACAACCGTTCCTTGCATAGGCGCAGTGACAGAGTCACCTGTAGTGGTTGGGTTTGCACTCTTAAGTTTTCGTTTTGGACCGGGTCCAGCTGGCTTTACGACAGTGTTGGTGCTTCCGTAGTTTGAAGGCAGGCTAACTTCAATTCGCTTGCCGTTTACTTCAACCACAACACTTTCACGCGAACGAGATTGGTCGCTGATTTCATCGCCACCTGCATACGGTGGGATGGTGTTCTTGAATTCCGTTTCAATCCAACGGGTGTGGACCTTGAACTCATTTGTTGGAGCGGTAAATGCATCGTCTGCAACCACTACCCGGTGGAAAGTCAGAGCGGTTGCGATGCCTTCAATTTTCATTTCAGCCAAAGCCCGACGAGCCCGTTGGAGGGCTTGCTCACGGCTGGTTCCAGTAACGATTAGCTTTGCAAGCAACGAGTCAAAACTTCCACTCACTTCATCACCCTGCATAAAGCCAGTGTCGACTCGAACACCTGGACCTGCTGGCAGTACAAACTCCCGCAATATTCCAGGCGCTGGCAAGAATGATCGGCCTGGATCTTCTCCGTTGATGCGGAACTCAAAAGAGTGTCCGCGCACTTCTGGATCGCTGTAGCCGAGTGCTTCACCGTTTGCGATTCGGAACATCTCGCGAACTAAGTCAATTCCAGTTACTTCTTCGCTGACAGGATGTTCGACCTGCAGACGGGTATTAACTTCTAAAAACGAAATCGTTCCATCCGTGCCGACGAGAAACTCACAAGTTCCGGCTCCGACATATCCCGCTTCGCGCAAGATTGCTTTTGAAGAGTTGTAAAGCTCTGCGATCTGACCATCTGTCAAATACGGAGCTGGTGCTTCTTCTACAAGTTTTTGATGTCTGCGTTGCAGTGAGCAATCGCGGGTAGAAATCACAACCACATTTCCGTGTGCGTCAGCCAGACATTGAGTCTCTACGTGACGTGGTCGATCAAGGTAGCGCTCAACAAAACATTCACCGCGCCCAAACGCAGCCACTGCTTCACGAACTGCAGATTCGTACAGTTCTTCAATCTCGTCCATTGAACGGGCAACTTTTAATCCACGGCCACCGCCACCGAATGCAGCTTTGATTGCGACTGGCAAACCAAACTCTTCGGCAAAGGCAATAACTTCAGCTGCACTCGACACTGGGTCAGCAGTTCCAGGAACTTGTGGGGCACCAGCTTTGGCAGCAATGTGCCGAGCCGAGACTTTGTCACCCAAACTTCGGATGGCTGCAGGAGGTGGGCCAACCCAAGTTAATCCGGCATCAATCACGGCTTGCGCAAACTCTGCGTTCTCGCTGAGGAATCCATAGCCTGGGTGGACTGCGTCTGCACCTGAGCGTTTTGCCACATCAATTAATTTTTCAATAACTAGATAGGAGTCTGCGGCAGTTGTGCC
The DNA here is from genome assembly GCA_044348555.1 of Candidatus Nanopelagicales bacterium. Lineage (GTDB taxonomy): Bacteria > Actinomycetota > Actinomycetes > S36-B12 > UBA5976 > JAFMIT01. The sequence continues at coordinate 14,027 of JBIKSQ010000013.1, forward strand.
ACCAAGTGCGAATGCTTCATCTGCCATCTGCACATGCATTGATTCGCGATCGGGTTCGGCATAAACCGCAACCGACTTCAGGCCTGAGTCTTTGCATGCCCGAATTACTCGAACGGCGATCTCACCGCGATTGGCGATCAGCACCTTCTGAATCGGCATTGGATACTCCTTGAAATAGTTAGAACGGCAGTCTAGGTAGCAATTTCGTTACTTGGCAGTTACTTGTGACAAAACTTTGTCCCAGCCAATTCCCAGTTCAAAAAACAGCGCTCGCAGCGTTTGCACGGACAAACCGACCACATTTGCAGCATCCCCGTTGATTGACTTGATAAATGGCCCACCAAGCGAATCAATCGTGAAAGAGCCAGCAACCTTTAGCGGCTCCCCAGTAGCAATATACGAATGGATTTCGGCATCGTTGAGTTCATGGAAAAAAACTTCTGTAGTGCAGAGGGCGTGAGCCCATCGGGTGTCGTTTGCAGTAACTAATGCAACTGAATGACCAGTGTGCAAGAAACCAGAGCCACCGCTCATTTCTCGCAACCGCTGTGCAGCTTCGGCCGCGTCCTTTGGTTTTCCGTAGGGGCGTCCAGCAAACTCCATCACCGAATCACAGCCAATCACGATTGATTCGCCGATCAAACCATTCGCAATATCTTGAGCTTTTAGCTTTGCCAAACCTTGTGCGATTTCAGTAGGCGTGGTCCATCCATTTTCTAACTCTGCTGCTGGTTCATCAACATTACTTATCTGAATTAGTGGATTGATACCAATGTTTTGCAGCAGCAGCTTTCGCGCAGGGGATGCAGAAGCCAGAACTATCTTTGGAAGTAGTGACATGTTTAGTGGCGAGCCCAGCCAGAAAGTCGCCATGCGTTGTAACCAACCGCTGGCTTCCTTCGTGTCAGCGTTGTGGGCGATGCCCATTTTGAAATCCGAGCCGGTTCTGGCACAACTTTAATTCGACTTGCGTTTTGTAAAACGGTTAAAACTGCCGCTATTTCTTCTTCGGTCGCGTTTCCTTTTAGTAAACGAAACTCGGTCATAGCGGAATGTTTCCGTGCTTCTTCGGCGGCAAACTCGCGCGCTTGTTACGAAGTGACCGAAGTCCACGCAAAACCATGCTACGGGTTTCATGCGGGAAGATCACCCTATCGATGTAACCACG
>JBIKSQ010000138.1:0-3804 GCA_044348555.1 Candidatus Nanopelagicales bacterium
CAACCGCTGGCGGACATAACACTCCCCCACGTGGCGCACTACAACTTGATGAAACTGGCCAGCCTGTTTATGGGCAACGCGATGTTGTGGACACAGAGAAGATGTCTCAAATCGGCCTACCGTTCTGGCTTGCCGGCGGTTACTCAACTCCTGAATCGGTGGTTGATGTTTTGGCGCGAGGCGCAGTTGGTGTTCAAGTAGGAACGCTGTTTGCGCTTTCCACTGACTCAGGTCTGCGAGCTGATTTGCGCTCCCGAATGCACAAGCAATTATTCGATGGCACTCTTGATGTTCGCACTGATGCAAAGGCATCACCAACTGGTTTTCCTTTCAAAGTTGTGACCATGGATGGGACCGTCTCGGAAGAAGACACCTACCTAGATCGGCCAAGACTTTGCGACTTGGGATATCTACGAGTGCCATTTGAGAAAAAGCCAGGATCATTTGGCTACAAGTGCCCAGCCGAACCCGATGAAATTTACATCCGTAAGGGCGGCGAAGAAGCGGCAGTGGTAGATCGAAAGTGCCTCTGCAACGGCCTCATGGCATCTGTGGACTTGGGTCAAACTAGACCTGATGGTTTTGTTGAGCAGCCGTTGCTAACTCTCGGCAGTGACCTCGCCGGCGCGAACCGGCTCATCCAGCTTCATCCAAATGGTTGGGATGCCCCGACTGCGGTTCGCTATTTACTATCGGAAGCCAGCTGATCATCTAGATAGGGTTCAGCAATGGACTACCTACTGATTTTTGCTGTCATCTTTGCAATAAATCTGCTTCCCGCATTTGCCCCACCTACTTGGACTGCCCTGGTTTACTTTTCTCTTAGTAGCGATGCATCAGTTCTAGCAATCGTTGCTCTAGGTGTGGTTGCAGCAACCTGCGGTAGATGGATATTGGCACATTCGAGTAGATATGTTTCTAGGTACTTCAGTGACTCTTACCGAGCAAATCTGGATGCGCTTGGTCGCAAAATCAACCAAAACAAAGGTAGCTCGTTAGCAGCACTCATGCTGTTCTTCTTCTCACCACTTTCCTCGGCTCAATTGTTCATTGCAGCAGGGCTCATGCAGTCAGTGAAGCTGCCGCGACTGCTAATTGCTTTTGCGATTGGCCGCACAATCTCATACACAACATATGTTGCTGGTGCGGAAAAATTTGCCGAAACGGATCTAGGCTCTGAAATCACATCAAACCTCACCAGCCCATGGTTCATCGTGATACAGCTGGTGCTGCTGGGATTAGTTATTGCACTTGGCCGGGTTGATTGGGACAAAAAGTTGTCTGGTAAGTAAGAGCCCGGCCAGCGGTCTTTAAGGCAGTCTGAGGTGAGCCATTGCCGCAGCAATCACTACCGCAACTCCCCCTTCGTCGTTTGAGGGAACTATCAAGTCTGCAACTTCGTGGACTGCTGGATGTGCGTTTGCAACCGCAAACGAAAATCCGGCCCAGCCAAGCATCTCAATGTCGTTATGCAAATCCCCAACTGCAAACACGTCTGCATCTGCAATACCGTGCATCTGGGCCAGCTCTTGAACTCCAGTCGCTTTACTGATTCCGATGTGACTGAAATCAACAAACGTTTTTTCTGAGTGAATTCGCACGGCCGTTGCGATATCTGATGTTGACTGCTTGATTTCATAAAAGACAGCGGGATTTTCACCGTCTGCATCCACATAAGCAGCAATCTTTACGACATCTGGATCACTCAACGCATCTTCAATATTTGTCACAAACTCTGCCCCATCAAGCGCCCAGGCCCACGGTGCCTCAAAGCCTTCTTCAACCACGAGGCCAGCTCGGTTGTTTGGAATTGCCCCCACCCGAACCCGATCTATTAGAAACTTCACATCTGGATGTTTGAGTTTTAACCGCTGGACAACTGCTGATTTAGCGACTTGCGGCATTGGATGGGTCTTTATGACTGACTCAGTGCGCAAGTCAACGATTGCTGCCCCGTCATTGCAGACCGCAAACCAGCGGTGGCCAACCAGCTCAGCGATTGGAAGTACATCGACGGGGGCCCGACCGGTCGCGAAAACGACCGGAATCCCCGCTGCGATTGCCTGATGAACCGCAGCTATCGCATCTGGATGTGGAGCTTGCGATCCCGTGGTTAGCAGAGTTCCATCTAAGTCAGTTGCTATAAGTGGCATTGGCATGGGCGGAGTTTGGCATAGGATACTGAAGCATGACGGCCTCAATCTCTCTAGAACGTCTGAGATTGCCTGCTGGTTTTGAGATTAGGCAAGTTTCAGCAGCGGATGCAGAAGCTGCCACCGATCTTGTGCGTTTGGTTGACATAGCCGCGTGTGGCGAAACCACCACAACTCTTGCTGAGTTGATTAACGATATTGATATTTCTAATGAACACGGACCTGGCAGTTTTGGAGTGTTTCAAAACAACCAAATGGTGCAATTCCTCAATATTCATGACAACCTGGTTGACGCTGGTGGGTGGTTTCTCGATCTTTTCATACATCCAGAAATGCCAAAATCAGAAATGCTGGCCATCGCTGTCGAACTGATTGGTGCAGTTGAACTTTATGCCCGTCAAACTCTAGAAAACTCTGACAAAGAATTAGATTTTCTTAAAACGTCATTGTATGAAAACGATGAAACTTTTTTACAAGCACTTGCAATCAATAAGTTTGAATCACATCGCAAGTACTGGAGATTGCGCATAGACCACAAGGACTCCACCGGCAGCAGCCAAACGGCAAAACTGCCACCAGCAGATATTGAGATTCGGAGTTTCTCAGAAAGTGAGGCGAATTTTCTTTGGATGCATCAACTTTCCAATGAAATATTCGCAGATCACTACGACTTTAATCCAATGAACTTCGAACGTTGGAAGTATGAATTTGCCAGCGGAGTGAACAATCCAGCATTGTGGCGAGTTGCTTACATTGACGATAAACCAGTTGGCTACAGCTGGGGCAGTGAGCGATTTGCCAGCGAGGGTTTCGGCTACGTCGCCTCGCTCGGCGTATTACGGGAATTCCGATCACGTGGAAGAGCCAAAGCACTCTTGAATGATGCTTTTGAACGGGATGCAACCGCCGGCTTACAAGGCACTCTGCTTCATTGTGATGCCACAAACCCAACTGGTGCTACTCGTCTGTATGAATCCGCTGGAATGCGAGTGGATCGCATTTACGTGGCCTACCGCAAACCTGTCTCTCGACTAAATGTCTAACTAGTGGCGTAAGCGCCAATCACTTTCAACTTCGGGACTTTCTACCCCTCTGCAAATTCGTAATTCACTCTATATTGAAGTTATGGACAGAAAACAAATGGATAGAATGATTAGTTACATTGGCGCGGCACTGGCGGCGGCACTTGTGATCGCTGGTGGCCTGCTAACCTGGGGCTACAATTTTGCTAACACAACGGTCTCTGACCAGTTAGCTGCTCAGAATATTTACTTCCCACCCGCAGGTGAAACATTCACTGAGGCTGACAATCCGAAAATCTTCAAATGGGCTGGGCAGCAAGTAACTACGGGCAAGATGGCTGAAGGTTACTCAGAGCATTACATCGCGCACCACATGGTTGGTTCTGTTGAAGGCTGGAATGCGGCTAATCCTGAGTTTAAAACTGGAGCAACCTACGCAGAAGTTTCCACAATGGCGCGGACGATAAGTGCCAATCCAGATGTTGATCCAACAATTATTGCGGGAGCAATGCAACTGCGAGAGACCATGTTCATGGGAAACACTCTTAGAGGGCTGCTGCTTGAAGCATACGCCTTCTGGATGTTTGGGCAGATTGCGTTTTACGCATCAATCGCAGCTTTCTCCGGAG
>JBIKSQ010000139.1:0-3791 GCA_044348555.1 Candidatus Nanopelagicales bacterium
GATGAGACGGATCGAATCTTTGCCTGGTGGAATTTGAATTCCAACAAAACACTGGCGGCAATTGCTGGAAATACAAAACCACTAGTCGAACTTCCCAGTGATGCAGTCGTCATTAAAGTGCCCGACGACATTGTTTCGCTGCGCTCGCAGAATCCGGTTGCGGCGCTCAGAGTGCGCTATCACGTTCGGACCGAAATTCAAGCTGCGTTAGATGCAGGCTTGGAGTTAATTGGATTAGATGATGCAGACAGTTATGTTTTTGCTAGGAGCAAATAATGCGAGTTGATAGTTTTGAGTTGTTTGAATTAGAACTTCCGCTAGTCCGGCCTTTTCGAACTTCATTTGGTACCGAGTATGGCCGAAATGTGCTTTTAATTAAGGCCAAAACATCTGTCGGGGCTGGCTGGGGAGAGTGCGTTGCTGGACGGGATCCACTGTATTCAGCAGAATACGTAAACGGTTCGATTGATGTAATCACGAAGTACCTAGCGCCAACTCTTCTAGCAGCTTCAGATTTTGCAGCGGCTGATGTTTCAAAGTTGCTGCAATCAATCAGAAACAACCCGATGTCAAAGGCTGCCCTTGAGATGGCGATTTTGGATGCAGAACTGAAAGCCAAAAAACAGAGCTGGGCAAACTACTTTGGAGCCACAGCAGTTTTGGTGCCCAGTGGTGTTTCCGTGGGGATACCAGCTGATGACAAGATTGAGACGCTACTGGCAGAAGTTCAAGATTATGTGGATTCTGGATATGTTCGAATCAAGCTAAAAATTCAACCAGGCTGGGACTTGGAACCAGTCCGCGCAGTGCGTAATCAGTGGCCCGAGATTCCACTTCAGGTTGATGCAAATCAGGCTTATCAGCGAAGTGATATTGCGCATTTACAGAAATTGGATGAGTTCAATCTATTGTTGATCGAGCAACCATTGGCTGAAGAAGATTTACTCGGGCATGCTCAGATGGCAGCAAAACTAAAGACGCCAATCTGTCTTGATGAATCAATCATTAGTTTTGAAACGGCTGAACAAGCGCTGGATCTACACGCATGTCAGATTATCAACATTAAGCCAGGCCGGGTTGGCGGCTACATCGAAGCCAAGCGAATTCACGATCTTTGTGTGGATCGCGGTTTTCCCGTATGGGCTGGCGGCATGTTAGAAACTGGAATTGGTCGAGCAGCGAACATTGCGATGGCAGGGCTCACTGGTTACACAGTGGTCGGAGATATCTCAGAGAGTGCCCGGTTTTATGCCGAGGATGTAACGCCACCATTTATCCTTGAAGCAGGATTTATGCGAGTTCCAACGCATCCCGGCATCGGGGTTGAGGTAAACGAAAACGTTATCTCGAAATATCTTGTGCAACATATTGAGATTGGGCGTTAATGCGCGAACTAGTAATTGGTTTTGATCTAGATATGACCCTGGTTGATTCGGCTGAGGGCATCAGTGAAGCGTTAGTCCAAGTTTGCGCCGATCACGGTGTTGAGATATCGCTTGCAGATGCTTTAGAAACAATCGGCTTACCGCTTGATCAAGTTTTTCCGATGTGGTTGCCAGATTTGCCGTACGAGCAATTACTCGATGAATATCGCGATCACTACGGAAAATTTGGAATCCCAAAAACGGTGCTACTTCCTGGAGCCCGCGAATCATTGAATTCAATTCGTGAGCTCAATGGAAAGATTGTTGTAGTGAGCGCAAAGAAAGCCGACTTTGTACAGCGAGTGCTTGATGTCGTAGGACTAGAAGCTGATGCAATTCACGGCTATTTGTTTGCAGAGAAAAAAGGCGTTGTGCTGCTTGAAGAAAACGCGCTGGTTTATGTAGGAGATCATCCTGGTGATATCCGAGCTGCGCGTGCAGCTAATGCGATTTCTGTCGTAGTCCCAACCGGCCCGACCTCTGTTGAAGATTTACAAGATGCTGGCCCAGATAAAGTTTTAGCCAGCCTAGAAGATTTTCCAGACTGGCTAAAAACGAATTACGAAAAACTAATTAACTAAACATCCAAATCATCAGCGGTAGCACGCAAAATTGCGGCGATTTTTACTGATGTGTCGTCGTGTGGGTAGCGGCCAGCTTTTAGGTCGTTTGATACCCGGTCTAGCAGAACAATCAAATCCTCAATCTGCATGCCCAAAGTCTCGGCACCTTTTCGACTGCCTTTTACGATAGATGGGCGCTCGCCAATCAATCGGAGCGAGAGGGCCTGTGGGCCACGCTTACCGTCCACAATGCCGAATTCGACCTGTTGGCCAGGCTTCAATGATGCGACGCCTTCTGGTAGTGCTGTGGCGTGCACAAACACATCAGAGCCATCCTCAGACGCAATAAAACCAAAGCCCTGTTCGACTTTGAACCATTTAACTTTGCCGGTTGGCATTAGGCACCTCACCTGAATTCGCGCTGTTTCAGCGTGCCGCACTGTGCGGATTAGCCAAGGTTAGCCTTCAAACTGACAATACATGCAAATTATTTGTAGTCTCCCGCTGTGAAACAGCCTAAAAACCCCGCAAAATTGCTTTCCGATCGCCGAATATTCATTGGTGGAGGCCTCATGGCCATTGGGATGTTCCTGTCGTTGGTTGCCTTGTCGCCACTTGTAACAGGCAGGCAATTGAGCTCTTTATGGTGGTGGTTGGCCATGGTTACTGGAGTTGGTTTCATCGTTTTACTAAGTGGTGTGCGAAAAGCTGCAAAGCGTCGAAGTAAACTCGTACAGGCGCATATGCAGGGAGAAAAATAATGAAAGACAAAGCTCTTGAGGTAGCTCGCACAGCGGTGCTTGAAATCGCTGATGCCGAAGCACTCGGAGACTTCCTGAACGTTGATGTGATTGATGGTTTCAGAGTTTTTAGATTTGCCAGCACACATGATGGATATGTGGATTGGCGTTGGTCGTGTTCACTGAGCACCGACTCCGACACCGTTAATGAAGTTTGGCTCGAGCCCGGCCCCAACTCACTTTTGGCTAAACCTTGGACTCCTTGGTCTGACCGGATTCAACCCGGCGACATGGCACCTGGTGATGTTGTCCCAACCCCGATTGAAGACGATCGGTTGACACCGGGATACACCGAAATTGCAGAGACAGAACTAGTGGAACCGCTCAGTCCAACTTATTGGGAAATCGGTTTGGGGCGGCAGCGGGTGCTCTCGAAGACTGGAGTTGATGAGGCGACTTACCGTTGGCGCGATGGTGACCACGGTCCACGTACGCCGTTTGCTCGCTATGCAGATTTACCATGTGGAAGTTGCGGCTGGTTGATGGCAATCGGTGGCCGAGTCGGTCAAGCGTTTGGCGTTTGTGCGAATCCAATTTCACCATCAGATGGTCGCGTTGTAACCATGGATCACGGTTGCGGTGCACATTCTGAATCTGTGGTTGAACTTGGAGTTCTACCATTAACCGAACTGGTGATTGATGACTTGGGCTATGACTATGTCAGCCGTGAAGAACTCGCAGCATCTGCTGGCGAATCAAGCGACGCGGATGTATCCGAACTTGAAGCGGAAGCAGTGGATGCGGCTGAAAATGAGGGTCTAGCGGCTGAAGAGAGTTCAACGGAAGAAACGGCTGAAGCTACGACTGAGGATTCTGAGAAACCCGCTGACGAATAACTCGAGCTCGTCGGCTGACATGCCACCAACCAATTAGGCCAAGTAGAAATCCGACGGTTGCGATTTCGGGAAATTCATACCAAACGCCCCCAAAGCGCAGGTCAAAGGCCCATGCAGCAACCGCAACGATTGCCCAAAGCGCAGTACCAATTCGGCCCACGTTGATTG
>JBIKSQ010000014.1:0-15006 GCA_044348555.1 Candidatus Nanopelagicales bacterium
GGAGCAATGCAACTGCGAGAGACCATGTTCATGGGAAACACTCTTAGAGGGCTGCTGCTTGAAGCATATGCCTTCTGGATGTTTGGGCAGATTGCGTTTTACGCATCAATCGCAGCTTTCTCCGGAGCCGTGTTGTTTGCATGCTTGAGTCTGCTCGGGTTCCGACATGCCAAGAAAGCAAACTTGCAAGAAAACTAACTTGACCGAACATTTACACCTCTGTGGGAGAGCTCAGGCAATCATGAGCTCTCCCACAGGAGTACTCTTTCGGAATCATGAATGAGTATTTAAGTGTCCTGCGAATCCCTGGTGCAATCTCCCTAGCCTTGGCATCTATGCCCGGTCGACTCGCTTACGGCATGTCTGGTCTCGCGGTTTTTTTCCACGTTCAAATCCTTACGAACTCATTTGCATCTGCAGGATTTGCGGTTGGTGCCTATTCAGGTTTGTCAGCCTTAACTGCGGCGTTAAGAGGCCACGCAATTGATAGGTTCGGACAAACCAAACCACTAGTTATTCTGGTCCCAGCATTTGTGCTGGCAACTTTCTCAATCGGCTTCTTTGCCACTGACGCCAGGTCCGCAATCATCCTGGCTGGCGTCATGGGCCTTACTGCTCCACCAATCAACTTATCGGTGCGGCCGTTGTGGAAAAAACTTGCCGGCGTCAGTCAACTTCGAACCGCCAACGCACTCGATTCAGTTATTCTGAACACCACTTCCCTAATAGGACCAGTTATTGGCACGTATGCAGCACTGCAGATCTCCGGTCCAGTAGCCATGTACATAACATCTGGGCTGATGTTGATTGGTGGCGTCTGGTTAGTCTCAACAAAGATCTCTCGTGAGTGGGTTCCTGAACCTAAGACACCTGGCGACTTATCTCTTTGGAAATCACCCGCAATGCGAATCATGGCTATCGATGCAGTGTTAATCGGATTAGCATTTGGATTATTCGACGTGGGAATCCCTGCCCAAGCTACGGTTGCAGATATCGCTGAATGGGCAGCACCTTCACTGGCCGCCCTGTCCCTTGGCGGACTGATTGGTGGCTTGATTGCTGGCTCCAAACTCAAAAATGTTGGTCCAGCCAAAGGTTTGATTCTCAGTCAATACGCTTTTGGTTTCATGGGTCTGCCGCTTTTTGCGATCAATCCAGGAATCGCAACCGCGGTCGTTCTTTTCTTTATTGGGTTACCGATTGGGATCTCGCAAGTGTTTTACCTTGAGGTAGTAGAACTCATCAGACCAACCGGGACCGCAGTCGCTGCGCTTGGGAGCATGTGGTTCATTGAGGGTTCAGCAATGGCTGCTGGCAATTCGATCGCTGGGTTTTTGTCCGAGCACTACGGCCCTGGAAGTGCACTGATTTCGGTGGGGTTCTTAATTATTGCCAGTGCGGTTGTTTTACACACTGCCCTACATGGACCGCTTAAAGCTGCGCATCGCCATATCTCTTTCAGCTAAGGGCTAACTAGCGACCGTAGGTGCCATCTTCCATTGATTTCAAGAGATTAATTCGTTCTTGAATCGGTGGATGGGTTGCGAACAACTTACTAGCAGCAGATGCATCCAACGGAGACTCAATCCACACATGCGCAACTGCCGTAGAACGCTGCTGGACGACCGTGCTATCGGCAGCCAGAACTTCGAGTGCACGGCGCAGGCCAGCTGGGTTGCGTGTCATGTCAATTGCGGTTGCATCAGCAAGTGCTTCGCGCTTACGCGAGATTGCGCTTCGCAGCATTGCTGCAGCGATTGGAGCGAGAATCAAAATAAGTAAGGATGCAATCAAAAGGATGGGGTTGTTGCCGCCTTCTCGACTGTTGCGCTGTCCACCTCGGAACCACATCATTCGAAACACCAAATCACTTAGAAGTGCAATGGCACCAGCAGTGGTAGCGGCAACCGCTGAAACCAGCGTGTCTCGGTTTGCGATGTGAGCCAACTCGTGGGCCGCCACGCCTTGTAGTTGCTCACGATCCATCACCCTTAAAAGGCCAGTCGTAAAGGCAACCACTCCGCGCTCTGGATCTCGTCCCGTAGCAAAAGCGTTAGGTGCATCATCATTCACAATCGCGACCCTTGGCATCGGAACCCCGGATGCCATGCTCAATTCCTGAATAATGTTGAAAAGCTGAGGTGAGCTGTCTTGGTCAATTATTTGCGCGCCCGTCATCGACAAAACAATCTTGTCACTGTTGTAGTAAGAGAACCAGGTTCCGCCAACTGCAATCAAAACTGCGATTGGAATAATTCCAAGTGATGTTTCGCCAAGATAGAGTGCAACCGCCCAGACAACAAATGCAATCAGACTTCCCATCGCAGCAAGCAGCACGAAAGTCTTTCTTTGGTTTGCAGCTTGTTCAGCTCTAAATGATGCCGCCATAAGTTAGATTAAAAGCCAACCTTGGGAACTTCACGTGCAGCAGCATCTTCAACTTCGTAAAACTCACGGGATGCAACTTTTGCCAAGCCGGCAAACCACATACCTGGAATGCTTTCAACCGCTGTATTGAGAAGTCGAACTGTGTCGTTGTAGTACTGCCGCGCAAATGCAACCTTGTTTTCGGTCGCGGCAAGCTCTTCTTGGAGTTGTGAGAAATTCTCAGATGCCTTCAAGTCAGGGTAAGCCTCTGCAACCGCAAGCAATCCACGCAATGCCTGAGTCAGCATGCCGTCAGCTGCGGATACATCTTGCACGCCTGATGCTGCTGTCGCAGCTGCTCGAGCTTGAACAACTTTTTCAAACGTTTCGCGTTCGTGCGATGCGTATCCCTTGACGGTCTCAACAAGGTTTGGGATCAGGTCGGTGCGGCGACGAAGTTGAACTTCGATTTGAGCAAAACCCTCAGATACGTTGTTATTCAAACGAATCAGTTTGTTGTATTGGGTGACAACAACGCCACCTAGAACGACGATAAGTACTAAAGCGATAATGATTTCCATGTATTCAATGTACCCCTAATAGCACTCAGCCACAATAAAAGCGTGGGTGCGATCCCGAACCAGATCACACCCACGCCGCTTTTTACGGAGTTACCCGAAATTTATGCTGTAGGCCAACCCAAGTCTTGCATGGCGGTGAATGCGCCACCATCGACAACTGTTAGGCCAATCTCGTCCATAATCCCCTTTGCAAAGGCTGACCGGCTACCTGAACGGCAGTAAACCAAGTAAGTCACATCTGGATCCAAAGTGGATATGGCTGATTGAAATGATGGGTCTTCAACGTCGATATTCAATGCGCCTTCAACATGGCCAGCGGAAAATTCTGCAGGCGTTCTCACATCAATCACGACGCTTTGAGTGTTTTGGGCTGGGGCAAGCAGACTGTCAGCTGAGTCAGAGCTACAACCGGTCAGCAGGATTGATGCTGCAGCAATGGCTGCGATAAAAAGGTTTCTACGTTTCATGGTACGGAGCATACCCCAGGGGGTATCACTTTGGCGAGTCTCCGTAAACAATCTCTTCCATAATCTTTCTGGATCTTCGAGAAAATCGCCGATATTTATCAATTAGTTCAGCACCGTTGGGCTCTCCCATTAAATGCGTAAGCATCCGCAATTCAGCTGGATTGTTAGGAATAGAGTCGTTCTCCTTACCAGTTGCCAAAAGATTGGTGTTTCTAATTCTGCTGGCATATACCCAAGCCGTCATAAGTTGCGTCGCATGATCACTCGAAAGCAATCCTTTTTCCACTGCAAAGTCGAGTGCCACTGTTGTGGTTGGTGAACGCAACTCAGCCATCACACCTGCATGCTGTAGTTGTAACAACTGCACGCTCCACTCAACATCGGAAATGCCGCCAGGGCCAAGCTTCACATGCATTGCTGGGTCGGCACCGCGCGGCAATCTTTCAGATTCAACTCGAGCCTTGATGCGGCGAATTTCGCGCAACTCAAGCTCAGTTAATCCCGCAAGTGGGTACCTCATGGAATCAATTTGCATAAGCAGTTTGTCAGCCACTTCGCTATCCCCTGCCACAAAGCGAGCGCGCAGAAGCGCCTGACTTTCCCAAGTTAATGACCAACGCTCGTAGTATTTTTGATAAGAATCAAGTGACCGAGCGATTGCTCCCTGCTTGCCCTCTGGCCGTAAATCCAAGTCGAGTTCTAGCGGCGGATCGATTGCTGGTTGGGCGAGCAACTGCTGCAACTGAGAAACAATCGATACTGCATCTGCCGCAGCCCGATCAGATAGCGCTTCATACACAAACATTGCATCGGCATCGCTACCGAAGTTCAATTCTCGACCGCCCCATCTGCCAAGGCCGATGCACGCTAACTTGAGAGATGGTTCCCGGTCCCAAAAGTGTGCCGCTGTAATCGCATCCAGCGCAACCTGCACAGTGGCATCGGTGAGATCACTCAGGCCTACACCCACTTGAAGTACCTCAGTGTTCCCAGTCAGCGAGCCAGCGGACAACCGAATTAGTTCGCGTTGTCGAACACTTCGAATCGCAGTTACAGCAGCCGCTGCCGAGTCTTGCCGCTTCGCGATTGATTGCATTTCATTTTGCAACATCTCTTTGCTGCGAGGAATTAGTTCAGATTCATCCGCAAGAATTGAAACTGACTCTGGCGTCCGCAAAAGCAAGTCAGTGAAAAACTTGCTGGTGCTTAGAAGTTTTGCCATTCGCTCGGCTACTACCGATTCATCCCGCAGCAAACGCAAATACCAAGGCGTTGCACCGAGTTCATCACTAACGCGACGAAATGCCAGCAGCCCTGCGTCTGGGTTTGGCGTTTCCGCCATCCACTGCAACATCACAGGAAGCAGCGTCTTTTGTATTGCAGCTCTTCTCGTAACACCTTGTGAAAGTGCAGCAAGATGTCGCAGCGCAGTTTCTGGATCGTTGAAACCAAGCGCCCGCAGCCGATCCTCAGCCGCGTCTTGAGACAATCTCGATTCCGAATCACCAAGTCTTGCAACCGCATTTAACAGAGGTCGATAAAAAAGCTTCTCGTGCAGCCTGCGGGCATCGCTTTTGTGACGTTTCCAAGTTTGTTCAAGTTCTTCGGCTGGATGTGATTTAAATCCCATCGAACGGCCAATTCGCCGCAAATCCGCATCAGCTTCCGGAACAAGATGAGTTCTGCGCATCTGGAAGAGTTGAATTCGATGCTCGAGAGTTCTCTCAAACCGATAGACCGCAGCCATCGCAGCAGCATCTTCTCGCCCCACATATCCCCAATTAGCCAAGGCTTCAAGCGCCTGCATAGTGTTTCCACTTCTTAGCATCACGTCATTTCTTCCATGAACGAGTTGTAAGAGCTGAACTGCAAACTCAACATCTCGGAGTCCACCGACACCAAGTTTCAACTGCCGTTCGCGTTCGTTGACTGGGATGTTGCTAATGACTCGCTGCCGCATTGCTTGAACATCTGCAACAAAGTTTGTTCGTGCAGCTGCTTGCCAAACGAAAGGCAAAACTGCATCTACATACATTGCGCCAATTTCAGGATCACCTGCAGCAGCTCTGGCTTTTAGTAGGGCCTGGTATTCCCAGGTCTCGGCCCATCTTTCGTAGTACGCGATATGACCTTCGAGACTGCGCACCAGGGCGCCCGCTTTACCTTCGGGGCGAAGGTTGGGATCGACTTCCCAAATCGAAGGCTCCGGACCGGGTTCAACACAAATCTGCATTAGTCGGGTCGCAACTTTTGTCGCTTCAGCAAGATATTCGTCGGCCTCAGTTCCAATGGGGCCGGCCACAAAAATCACATCGACGTCGCTGATGTAGTTCAACTCTTGTCCACCTGATTTGCCCATCGCGATAACTGCCAGTTTTGATTTTGAATCAACCGGCGCAATCTCAGCCCAGGCAATCGCAAGAGCAGTTTCAATCACAGCATCTGCAAGCCAACTCAACTCAGCTGAAACTTGTTCAAAACTTGCTACTCCCAGAAGATCTCGGGCAGCAATCCCCACAAGACACTTTCGATACTCAACCCGCATTGCAGAAATCGACTTTGCTGATTCCAAACCAGCAACCGCCCGGCCATTCTGAATTTTTGAATCAACAGACTTAAGCATTCGTTTCACGAATGCTTCTCTGCCCACAATGCTTTCCCAATCAGAATCGTCGGAAATCTCCAACAATGCGTTTGGATGTTTTCGGAAAAAATCAGAAAGTGCAATCGAAGAACCAGTGAGCACAATAAATCTTGCCCGCAAACTGGCATCCGAAAAAATCATTTCAGAAAACTTTGAGTCAACCTCGGCTACGAAACTTAATAGTGCTCGCAAGGAATTGTTTGGATCGGCTGAGATTGCCATCTCGTCAATCAAGTCAGCATGCGCCACAACATCTGGAAATTCAGATAGAGAAACTGCTAACTTGGAAGCGTCGTCGACACCGATTTTTGCTAGCCGGGCAGCAAGCGAAAAACTCCTTGACTCGTTTTCGTTCACAGCGTCATGCTAATTACAAAACTGGCAGGTGTTTGGCGAGCTCGTATGGGGTCACCTGTTGTTTGTATTCTTCCCATTCAGCTCGCTTGTTGCGCATAAAGAAATCAAAAACATGCTCGCCCAATGTCTCAGCGACCAATTCCGAATTCTCCATGACACCAATCGCTTGACTCAGACTGGTTGGAAGTTTCTTGAGTCCCATTGCAGCCCGTTCCGCCGGCGTCAAAGCCCAAACATCATCTTCGGCTCCAGGTGGCAGCTCGTATCCGTTTTCCACGCCTTTCAATCCGGCCGCGAGCAACACAGCAAACGCTAGGTAAGGATTAACGGCACTATCGAGCGAGCGAACCTCAACTCGGGTTGATTGGCCCTTGCCTGGTTTGTACATAGGGATTCGAACCAAAGCCGAGCGGTTGTTATGACCCCAACAGATGTAGTTAGGCGCCTCTCCGCCGCCAGCAAGTCTTTTGTATGAGTTGACCCACTGGTTGAGCACGGCCGTGATCTCAGGTGCGTGATGTAGCAGACCCGCCACAAACGACCGTCCAACTTTGGAAAGTTGGAAGTCAGCTCCGGGCTCATGGAAAGCATTTTTGTCGCCCTCAAACAACGAAAGGTGAGTATGCATGCCTGAACCTGGATATTGAGTGAATGGTTTCGGCATGAACGATGCGAAGATTCCTTGTTCCAGCGCAACCTCTTTGATGACAGTTCGGAAAGTCATGATGTTGTCTGCTGTAGTAAGTGCATCTGCATATCGAAGATCTATCTCTTGCTGACCAGGTGCGCCTTCGTGGTGACTGAATTCGACACTGATACCCATTGCTTCAAGCATTGTGATTGCAGTGCGGCGGAAGTCTTGTCCCATGCCTCGAGGTGAATGATCAAAGTAACCAACTGAGTCGATTGGCACAGGCGAAATACCTGGCTCTGGTAACTCTTTGAAAAGAAAAAATTCGATTTCAGGATGCGTATAGAAAGTGAAGCCCATATCAGCAGCTCGACTTAACGCTCGCTTTAATACAAATCGCGGGTCAGCAAAAGATGGAGATCCATCTGGCATCTTGATGTCGCAGAACATTCGAGCTACCGGGTTTGTTTCTCCGCGCCAAGGGAGTACCTGGAAAGTTGAGGGATCCGGCATCGCCAACATATCGGATTCATGTACCCGGGCAAATCCTTCGATGGCAGAACCATCAAAGCCAAGACCTTCTTCAAATGCGCCTTCAAGTTCAGCAGGTGCAATGGCAACAGATTTGAGGGTTCCCAAAACGTCCGTGAACCAGAGTCGTACAAACCTAATATCGCGCTCTTCGATTGAACGCAGGACGAATTCTGTTTGCTTGTCCATCAGGGTAAAACCTCCACAACTAGGTGGCATATGTTGCCGAACTTAAGTTACAGGCGTGTATCCAACTCGCCTATTCCGGCTTTCTCGTAGGCTTGAGTCATGCCTCAGCTCAGAATTGGCCTAGCCCAGATGAATTCAACCGTCGGTGATATCGATGGAAATCTCATCTCAGCGCTGGACTGGTGCGCAAAGGCTGCTGCAGCTGGCTGTCACCTTGTTATATTGCCCGAAATGGTCCTGACTGGTTATCCAATTGAGGATTTAGCCTTGCGGCAGTCATTTCAAGAGGCCAGCAAGCAGGCGGCAGACAACTTTGCCGGGATGCTGGCACTTCGAGGCTTTGGCGATCTAGCAGTTGTATTCGGCTACTTAGATGCCCACTCAACTGAATCCAAACTTGGCGAACCTCAGGGTCGGCCACTCAATGCGGCAGCGGTTGCACACGATGGCCGGATTCATGCCCGGTATTACAAACACCACCTTCCAAACTACGGTGTTTTCGATGAGTTTAGGTACTTCTTGCCCGGGCAAGACTCAGCAGCAGTTCGGATTTGTGGAATCGACGTTGCAATCGCTATCTGTGAGGACATTTGGCAAGAGGGTGGACCGGTCGCCAAAATTGCTGATCAAAAACCTGGCTTGTTGGTTGTAATTAACGGCTCCCCATTTGAAGTTGACAAGGAAGATGCGCGACTTGAGTTGGTGCAAAAACGAGCCAAGCAAGCGAACACAACTATTGCTTACGTAAATCTGGTTGGCGCCCAAGACGAACTGGTTTTTGATGGTGATTCGATGGTGGTCGACGCAAACGGAGACCTGATCTCGCGGGCACCGATGTTTCAAGAGGGAATCCTTCTGACTGACTTGGATTTACCCGCAGCACCAGTTGAACCCCAGCTTGCAGATGGAACTGCGGTGTCGGTGTTGAGTGAATGGCCGGTATCTCCTTACTTGCCTGCCAAGCCAGCAATTGCAACCAGGCCAAACGATGTCGAAATGCAATATCAAGCTGTGGTTGTCGGACTTCGAGATTACGTCGTGAAAAATGGTTTCAAATCTGTTGTCCTGGGAATATCAGGTGGAATCGACTCAGCGCTGGTTGCGGCCATAGCATGTGATGCGATTGGCAGAGACAATGTTCACGGCGTACTCATGCCGTCAAAGTTTTCCTCTAGCCACTCGATTACAGATGCCGAAGATCTCGCGCGCCGACTCGTCATAGAACATCAGACTATTTCTATTCAAGATTTTGTTGACAGTTATCACGCAAAAATTGAGTTGACGGGGCTTGCGGCTGAGAACCTCCAAGCCCGCGCACGTGGGGTGACCCTTATGGCGTTGAGCAATCAACATGGACATTTGGTTTTAACCACTGGAAACAAAAGTGAACTCGCTGTTGGCTACTCCACCATTTATGGGGATGCGGTGGGTGGATACGCACCTATTAAAGACGTATTCAAAACCCTAGTCTGGGAAATGTCCCGCTGGCGCAATGCAATCGCCGAAAGTCGCGGTGAGACACCACCTATCCCAGTAAACTCAATTGAGAAAGAACCAAGCGCGGAATTGCGGCCTGATCAAAAGGATGCCGACTCGCTACCAGATTACATACTTTTGGATCAACTACTTGATGCCTATGTAGAAGAAGATCTTGGAAAAGCCGACCTGTTAGCAATTGGTTTTTCAGAGGAATTAATCGACCGCGTGATTCGGTTGGTTGACGCTGCTGAATTCAAGCGGAGGCAATACCCGCCTGGGCCGAAAATTTCCAAACGAGCTTTTGGACGAGACCGAAGATTGCCAATTACGAACCAATGGCGAGAGAAAACTTCAGAGTAGTTATGGAAATTTTCTGATTTTCAAGAATTCTGCAAAACTTGTACTAGATCCGGGTACCCAAGGGACTCGAGATAGGAGTAACAAATGAGCACGGCTATACCTTTTGCAGATGTAACTGCAGGCCGCATCACAATCCAAGACCTTCATACAGCCAAAGCCAAAAAGCAAAAATGGGCAATGCTGACTGCATACGATGCCATGACAGCCAGAATTTTCGACGAAAGTGGTATTCCAGTACTACTAGTTGGCGATTCGGCAGCAATGGTTGTCTACGGACACAACTCAACCATTCCAGTCACCCAAGCGGAATTGATTCCGCTCGTGCAGGCAGTTGTTCGAGGCAGCACACGCGCGCTCGTGGTTGCAGATTTGCCATTTGGCAGTTACCAAGAATCTGTTGAACAAGCTCTCAACACCGCAGTGGCTTTCATCAAACAAGGTGGCGCGCACGCAGTCAAGCTTGAGGGCGGAAAATCGGTGCTGCCACAAGTTGCTGCATTGGTGGCAGCCGGTATTCCAGTTATGGGTCATCTCGGATTAACTCCGCAGTCCGTAAACCAATTCGGTGGATACAAAGTTCAAGGACGCGGCGAAGCTGGTGTGCAACTCATCCAAGATGCCATCGATTTACAAACTGCGGGCGCGTTCGCAATTGTGCTTGAAGTGATTCCAGCTGAGCTAGCCGGCAAAGTTCAGGCTGCTGTCGATATTCCAGTCATTGGAATCGGAGCAGGAAAGAATGTTGATGCGCAAGTTTTAGTTTGGCAGGACCTGCTCGGCCTCACCCCACCCCCATATCCGAAATTTGTCACCCCCTACTTAGATTTGCGCACTCAGATAACTGCCTCGGTTACAACCTGGATTAAAGATGTTGATTCAGGAAACTATCCAGGAGTAAATCACGAATATCAATAAGGATTTGAATGAAAATCGTTGAATGGTTCAAGAACCAGTCAGTCGATATCTCAGCATACAAATCCTCGGCTGATTTTCGCCGATATTTCTGGGCGGGTTTAATCAGTCGAATCGGATCACTGATGACCTACATCATCATTCCTCTACAAATTGCTCAACTCACTGGCTCGTATTTGGCGGTTGGCGCAATCGGACTGATTCAAATAACGCCCCTCGTGGTTTTTGGAATCTGGGGTGGCGCAATCGCTGATGTTTACAACCGCAAGCGAATTGCGTTTGTCACTGAGATTGCCATGGGCTTCGTTGTCGGACTGCTGGCCTGGAACACCTTGCAACAAGCGCCAAGCCTCACACTCATATACGTCGCAACTTTTCTATTCGCCTGTCTAGATGGAATACAGCGGCCAAGTCTCGATGCGCTGTTGCCGCAAGTTGTTGAACCTGCCCTACTGATGTCGGCCTCGGCACTTGGTGGACTGACGAGAAACTTTGCAGCAATCATCGGCCCAGGAATTGGTGGATTGATAGCTGCAACCAGTGGGATCGCCTTCACTTACATTCTGGACTTTGGCACATACCTCGTCAGCGCTGTTTTAGTTCTCGGGATGAAGGTGAAGTCGCATAAATCCGACGAAAAAACTGTCGATATAAAGATGATGTTCTCTGGATTCACGTACGTAAAGAATCGACCTGACTTACTTGGCACATACGCCATCGACACGATTGCCATGATTTTCGCTTTTCCGGTTGCACTTTTTCCTTTTATTGCCAGGGACTATGACGCGCCGTGGGCACTAGGTTTACTTTTTTCCGCATTGTCCGCCGGGGCATTTCTCGCCGGCATCGCATCTGGTTGGACTAACCGCATTCATCGCCATGGAAAGGCCATCGCGATCGCCGCAGCAATCTGGGGATTAGGGATTGCGGTTGCGGGCTTGGTTGAAAATATTTACCTAGCACTCTTTGGAATGTTTGTTGCTGGTGCTGCTGACTACATTTCCGGCGTATTCCGAAGCGTGGTCTGGAATCTAACAATTCCGCTTGAATTACGGGGTCGGCTGGCTGGCATCGAGATGTTGAGTTACAGCCTGGGACCGCAAATCGGAAAGTTTGGTACGGGATTTTTTGCAAATTTCTACGGATTACAAGCAGCATTGATCACTGGCGGAATGGCATGTACTTTTGGCGCAATCGGCGTTGCGAGAAGTATGAAAGCACTTTGGGATTACGATGACCGCACTAGCAAATACGCGATTGCAGAACGAGAGAAAAGAAAATTATGAAGAATGTGACACAAATTCTGCAAGATTCTCGAGAAATCTTCGAAAAACAGAAAATAAAAATAAAAAAAATATTGCCGAATAATGCCCAAAATACTTTGTTAAGCAGTAAATATGTGCAAGCGTTTGCTCCTAGACGGCAACATTCTGTTGCAGTCACGATTCAGGGAGGCCCCATGGCGGCATCGAAAACCGCGAAAAAGGCACCAGCTAAAAAAGCTGCTGCCAAAAAGCCAGCAGCTCGCAAGACTGCAGCAAAGAAGCCAGCAGCTCGTAAGCCTGCTGCAAAGAAGCCAGCAGCTCGCAAGACTGCTGCAAAGAAAGTAGCTAAGAAGGCACCAGCACGTAAGACTGCTGCCAAGAAGGTTGCTAAGAAGGCTCCAGCTCGCAAGACTGCAGCAAAGAAAGTAGCTAAGAAGGCACCAGCACGTAAGACTGCTGCCAAGAAGGTTGCTAAGAAGGCTCCAGCTCGCAAGACTGCAGCAAAGAAAGTAGCTAAGAAGGCACCAGCTCGCAAGACTGCTGCCAAGAAGGTAGCCCGCAAGGCTCCAGCACGTAAGGTTGCAGCCAAGAAGGCTCCAGCTAAGCGCGCTGCAGCAAAGCGTCCAGTACGCAAGGCTGCTGCAAAGAAGAAATAACACACTTCCCGAAAGAGCCCGCAGCGAAAGTTGCGGGCTCTTTCTATTGTTAGCCCATGACTTTAAAGCCCGGCGTAATTTCACCAATCAGAAAAGTGCCAAACAAAATCATTAGACCCGAATACGTCGGCAAATCTGAACCAACAATTTTCCCGGAAAGCTTTGTGACTTCGGCCGAAGACATTGAAAAAATGCGGATTGCCGGCAAGATCGCTGCCCAAGCAATCATCGAAGTTGGTAAGGCGATCAAGCCCGGCATCACAACTGATGAGCTAGACCGGATTGGGCATGAGTTCATCTGCGATCAGGGCGCTTACCCCTCAACTCTTGGATATCGCGGTTTCCCAAAAAGCATGTGTACTTCGCTGAATGAAGTCATCTGCCATGGAATTCCGGATTCCACAATTATCCAAGATGGGGACATCCTTAACATCGATATCACTGCTTACATCAACGGAGTCCACGGCGACACAAACCACACTTTTCTGGTTGGCGATGTGGATGAAGAGTCACGGCTCCTTGTGGAACGTACGCAAGAATCCCTCAACCGTGCAATCAAAGCAGTTATGCCAGGTCGCCCAATCAATGTGATCGGACGAGTAATTGAGGCGTACGCAAACCGCTTTGGATACGGAGTGGTGAAAGACTTCACTGGACATGGAATCTCAACTGCTTTTCATAGTGGTCTGATAATTCCGCATTACGAAGATGAACGTTTCGACACCATCATGGAAGTGGGAATGACCTTTACAATTGAGCCCATGCTGACTCTTGGAACTTATGAATGGGACATGTGGAAAGACAACTGGACCGTCGTCACAAAAGACTTAAAACGGACTGCTCAGTTCGAACACACAATGGTTGTAACTGAAGCTGGGGCTGAGGTGCTTACACTCGCATGAGTCAGACTTTAAGTATTGATGTCGGTGGCACTGGGCTAAAGGCGGCATTGGTTTCAGCCGATGGCGAGATGGTTTCAGAGCGGGTAAAAATCAAAACCCCGTACCCCTGCCCTCCAGAAGTTTTGATTGAGAAGCTACAAAAACTCACCAGTGATTTATCAGACTTTGATCGGGTATCCGTCGGTTTTCCTGGATTGGTGCGAGAAGGCGTGGTGTCACACGTTCCAGCACTGAGCCGAATTTCATATGGTGGAGAAACCGACCCAGAATTGCAATCAGCTTGGAAAGATTTTGACCTGCGAAGTGAACTAGAAGGCATTTTCAATAAACCCGTCAAGGTTGCGAACGATGCCGACATGCAAGGCTGTGCAGTTGTTGAGGGCCACGGCTTTGAATTTGTCATGACGCTAGGCACTGGGGTGGGGACGGCTGTGTTCAACAACGGGATTTTGATTCCCCATATGGAACTGTCACACGCCATGTTTAGAAAAGGTGACTCTTTCGATGTCCATTTAGGGAATGCAGCCCGCAAGGATGTTGGTGACGAGAGATGGATTGGAAGAGTTCTGCTAGCCATCACGGCTTTCGATGATTTTCTCTACTACGACAAAATTCACATAGGTGGCGGAAACTCTAAGTATTTAGTTGATACGCCACTGCCACCAAAAGCTCGGATTGTAAGTAACACTGCAGGTCTACTTGGCGGTGTTCGCATCTGGGATCACACGTAGAGCCCAAGATTGAGGAATCATGACTGTTTGGCTGAGTGAATCGCAACAGAAGGATTGGCGCGCATTTGTGTCGATGGTTAATCTGTTGCCGTATCAGTTTGGCCGGATTTTGCAGGATGATTTCGGCATCGGATTATCGGACTATGAAATATTAGTTCGGCTCTCAGAATCTGCAGATCGCTCAATGCGAATGAGTGAACTTGCAGCATCAACCCTCTCGTCCCGAAGCCGCCTCAGTCACCAAATCGATCGGCTAGAAAAAGCCGGACTAGTGTCCCGTCGGGCTTGCGAAACAGACCGTCGCGGTTCGATCGCTGAGATGACAGAAGCCGGCTGGCAACTGCTAGTTAAAGCCGCCCCAATTCACGTTCAGAGTGTTCGAGTTCACTTGGTTGATGTACTGACCGAGGATGAGCTAAAAACACTTGGCGAAATATCAAACAAAGTTCTTGAAAAACTGACACCCGAACTACAAGACAAAATCATCACAGCACCAGGCTGCGACTTGCAGGGCTGATTTGTGACACAATCCCGCTCCTATGAGCCAATTCAAAGCTAGATTCGCCGAGAGTGGCGTTTCGCTGTACCCATACATTGTTGCTGCATTCGTATCAGTTCTTCTGATTTCAAATATCGGCGCAACCAAGTTGATTGCCTTTGGGCCGTTCATCACAGACGGCGGGGCATTCTTGTTTCCGCTGGTTTACATCATCGGCGACGTCCTATCAGAGGTCTATGGCTGGAAAGCAACTCGGCGAGCCATTCTTTTGGCATTTGTTTTGGCCGCCATCGCCGCTCTAACTTTCTATTTGGTTCAGATCTCTCCCCCAGGACCTGGCTGGGACAACCAAGAATCTTTTGAAGCGGTCCTAGGGTTTGTCCCAAGAATTGTGCTGGCAAGCTTGCTTGGCTTCTTAGCTGGCCAATTACTGAA
>JBIKSQ010000140.1:0-3748 GCA_044348555.1 Candidatus Nanopelagicales bacterium
TTTGCATTTCAGTTAGGTTCATTTGGATTGCCCCACTTGATCTGTTCATCTTCACCAGTATTAATCAAGAATCTTGCAGTGCTCTGGAGATAATCCATAAGTTCAGCTTCTAAGTCTGCCGAAATGTTTTGGGCTTTAACTGCCGCAGTCATAATCTCCATCCAAGCATCTCGAGCTGCGATATCGATTGTGTATGGCATGTGCCGCATGCGCAATCTTGGGTGCCCGCGCAATTCGTCGTATGTGGTTGGGCCACCCCAATACTGCATAAGAAATAGCCGTAGTCGCTGGTTTGCACCGGCTAAGTCTTTAAGTGGGTACATCGGGGCTAAGTGTGGACTCGAAGGTACTTGTTCATAAAAAGAATTAACCAAAGATGTGAAGAATGCTTCACCACCCACACGTTCGTAGAAAGTTTCCACTGACATTGTTACTTCTGTGGTGGTTGTTGTTGGTTTGGCATCGCGCGCAACAGCACTGGAACTCTCACACCAGCCCGGTCGAATGCATTTTTGATTCGCTCGCGAATCTGACGAGATAGAGCAACTTGTTGTTCAGGTGCTGCCTTTGCAAAAACTCGAATGAAAACTGCATCGCCCGAAACGGACTCAACGCCCGCAAATTCAGGTCTTCCAAGCAACATCTCATCGTATGCAGGATCACTATCCATGTCGTCAGCGATAGATTCGATGATTGCCCGAATTCGATCTAAATCTTCATCGTATGCAACCGGCACGTCCACAACTGCCATTGTCCAGCCCTGTGAACGGTTGGCTACCCGGATGATTTCACCATTTCGGATGTACCAAACAACTCCAGACATATCTCGAATTCGAGTTGTGCGCAACGTGATTTCTTCGACTGTGCCAATCACATCTCCAACATCGACTACATCACCTACCCCGAATTGATCTTCAATGATCAAAAAGATGCCAGAGAGGTAATCTTTAACTAGCGCTTGTGCGCCAAAGCCAAGCGCAACACCGACGACTCCAGCACTGGCCAGCAGTGGAGCAATGTCCACTCCTAGTCGGGTGAAAATCGCAAGTGATGCGGTTCCCCAAATCACAATTTGGCCAGCGCTTTTCAACAACTGACCAATTGCTTCGGCCCTTTGTTCTTTTCGTTCACTCATCAAGATATCAGTGAGCTCAGCAGTTCGAGCAGCTCGTTTAGCTGCGCCCAGACGTTCCCGGTTTGCGCGGGCTGCTGCTTTCTTTACGCCTTTTGTGACACCACGCAATACAAATTTTTGCAAGAACCATGCGCCTATGAAAATCAGGAAAATATAAAGCGGAGCACCGAGTAACCATTGCAAAACTTCCTCACCAGTTGGTGGGAAATTAACTTTAGATAACCAGTTCATGTTAACTGCCAATCTTTAGATTCAGTTGGGCTGCCATAAATGCTAGTTCGTCTGCAACCAGTTGGATGCCGCGTGTCACAGAACGTTGCCCGTGTCCTACCTCGGCCTCGGCCCTTATGAGAATTGGCCTTGAACTTGTTGTTGCAAATTGCAACGCGGCACACATTTTTCGGGCGTGCAACGGATCGACTCGGGAATCACCATCAAAAACGGTGAACAAGACAGCTGGATATTCCACTTCGTTTTGGACGGCATGGAATGGGGAGTAGGCATAGAGCCAAGGAAACTGATCAGGATTCAGCGCAGATCCGTACTCAACATTCCAAGTTGCACCAAGCCCATGCAATTCGTACCTCACCATATCGAGTAATGGTGCGCTGCAGATTACGGCCTGGAATAAATCTGGCCGTTGCGTTAAGACTGCACCTACAAGCAACCCACCGTTAGAGCCACCTTCAATTCCAAGCTGACTGTGGGTGGTCCACTTGTTAGCAATCAGCCATTCTGCAGCTGCAATAAAATCATCAAAACTGTTTTGTTTGTTTTCCATCATTCCATCGCGATGCCAAAGTTCACCTTCCTCACCGCCACCTCGGATGTTTGCAACCGCATAGACGCCGCCGGCCTCCACCCAAGTCAGAATTTCAGGTGAATAAACCGGATTTAGGTCGACCCCAAATCCGCCGTATCCGTAAAGAATTGTGGGGAGAGGTTGCTTGGGAGCTTGATGTGCGGAAATGATGAACATGCGCACTTCAGTGCCGTCTTTGGATTTGTAAACAACTTGTTGGGTGTTCACGTTCGGCACGACAACAGCGCCAGGTGGTTCCGCCCAAAGCGATGTCGAATCCGTGGTTGCGTTGTATTTGAAAACTCGACTGGGGTTCACATGGTCGGTGTACGCAAACCAAATCTCGTTGCCGCCCTCTGGTTTCTCCGAAACGGCTCCGATGGTTCCAGCTCCAGGAAGTTCTAGTTTCCTAATGAAAGTTCCGTCTACTGCGTTGTGAACTGAGAGTTCGGAAACTGTGTGGCGTGTTCTAACTACAACCAGTTGCGGTACTTCGAGTTCAGGACCATCAAGTGTTACCGTCCCTTGAAGAACTGCTTTTGGGTCCTCTGGAATCAAATCAACCCAGTTTTCCATCTCTGGATGTTCGGGATCCGCGACACAAAGTCTTCCCATCGGTGCATTCATATCAGTGCCAATGTAAAGCCGACCATCACGACCAACATGAAAATCTGCGCTGGCATCGACATCACCAAAAACTCGACGAAGCGGTGGTGCCGAAACGTCTGCACCTGCTAAGTCAGCCCAGTAAATTTCGTTTCGCGGTGCGGTGCCTTCATGAGTTGTAATTTGTAGCCAACGTCCATCGCGCGAGACGCTCACTCCATAGTAGTTAGTGATTGTGAGTCCAGCGCCAAAGATTTCGACATCAGTATCGGCAGCAGTGCCAACCTGATGCAGATATACCCGACGGTGGTATTGCTCTTCATTTGCTGGAACGCTGCCAGGAGCCAATCGCCGCACGTAATAAAAAGCTTGCCCACCAGGTAGCCAGGCAACAGGCGAATACCGTGCTCTGTCGATTGGGCCATCAACGACTTTGCCCGTGTCGGTTTCGATCACCCAAAGTTCTGATTCTTCTGAACCGCCAACACTTATTTGATACGACATCAAGTCGCCTTCTTTGGATGGTTGCCAGGCATCCAAAGTGGTGGTCCCGGCAGCATCTAGCTGAATTGGGTCGACCAACACCTTTTCAACGCCATCTGCACCAACCGTCAAGAGGACTGACAATTCCTGCTCAGGCTCTCTGCGCATGAAAAATTGTCGGTCGCCCCTCCAATTTGGAGTGCCTTGGACTCCGACTCGAACTAGTTTTTCGATGGAGGAGAAAAAGCGATCGTGGTTTGGGAAGGTTTCTGCGTTTGCGGCATACAGTGCTGCTTGATCAGCAGACCAGGCGACCGTTGACGGGCTTTCAGAGTCTTCCAGCCATCTATATGGGTCGGAGACCTCTGTGTTATGCAGGATTTCAACTCGATCTTCGCGATGAGCTGCAGGGTAGATTGGTTTGGCCATAAGGCCAGAGTACGCGCCCCTACTGTGAAGATGGAGAAGGAGTTGGCAGACTAAGCCCCCCACTAGGAGGCTAAATGGAAGAAGCCGCTTGGGTCACACCCAGCTCAGAAGTCAAGGAACTTGCCGACGCCTTTGGCGTTGCCACTGAGTATCGGGATCAGTCCGGAAATCTCAAGCAGGTTTCGGCTCAAACGCTTGAGCGAATCTTGACTGCACTGACTGTCGATGTAGCTACCCCTGCTGGCCGAGCTGCAGCAATGGACCGGGTAGTAAATGGCCCTTGGCGATCTCTG
>JBIKSQ010000141.1:0-3657 GCA_044348555.1 Candidatus Nanopelagicales bacterium
GCCCAACACCAGAGGTAAAGATCGTGTCAGGTCCCGAAATCTTGCCGAGCCGTTCAATCACCATCTGTGGCGAAACTGCGTTGTCTGGCGGCAGGTCATAACCAAGTGGGTAGCGACTCTTCCAGCTGAAGCAATCTTCAACCCATTCTTTGTAATCAGGCTTGGCACCGTTTTTTAAGTCTTCTTTAATCGCAATGATTAGTTCGATCAAGAACTCACGAACATCGCCAACCACAGGCACATCTGGCTCGCGGTTTTTGCCAATTTCAGCTGGATCAATGTCAACGTGAATTACTTTCGCATCAGGTGCGAAAGTGCTGAGCTTGCCGGTTACGCGGTCATCAAAACGAGCACCCAACGTGATCAACAAATCTGAACGCTGCAGTGCTCCAACTGCTGCCACGGTTCCGTGCATTCCAGGCATACCCATATGAAGTGGGTGGCTGTCCGGGAAAGCACCGCGTGCCATGAGAGTTGTAACTGCTGGAATGGTCAATAGCTCTGCTAACTGACGCAGTTCCTTGGAAGCGTTTGCTCGCAACGTGCCACCACCAACATACAAAACCGGCTTACGCGATTCGAGAATTAACTTCGCAGCCTCGCGAACTTGCTTGTTGTTTGGTTTGGTGGTTGGACGGTATCCCGGCAGATCAATTGAAGTTGGCCAAACAAAATTTGTCATAGCTTGCAATGCATCTTTCGCAATATCAACCAAAACTGGACCGGGACGACCAGTGCTTGCAATATAGAAAGCTTCAGCAATCGTGCGCGAAATGTCAGCAGCGTTCGTAACCAAGTAATTGTGCTTGGTGATTGGCATTGTGATGCCACGAATATCAGCTTCTTGGAAAGCATCTGTGCCGATGAGTGGTGCGGCTACCTGACCGGTGATTGCGACCATTGGAACTGAGTCCATGTATGCATCAGCAAGTGGCGTGACCAAGTTCGTAGCACCAGGACCCGAAGTCGCCATGCAAACACCAACCCGACCACTAGCCGAGGCGTAACCCTGTGCAGCGTGCCCAGCACCTTGTTCGTGCCGAGTCAAGATATGGCGAACTTGCTTGCTGTCCATGAGTGGGTCGTAGGCAGGCAAAATCGCTCCACCTGGAATGCCGAACATGTCGGTCACTCCCGCGTGCTCTAGAGATCGCACCAAACTTTGAGCACCTGTTATTTGCTCTGTCATCTGCTTCATCCTTCGGTTGTACTCGTGTCGTTAGTCCGACAAAACAAAACCCCCCGGCCGATTCGGCTTCGGAGGGTGCGTACGTCGAACGCTAGGGCGTGCGCCGTACGCTAACTAACTACCACGAGATGCTTATTCATGTGGCGAACATTAACTGCCCCAGCCCGATTTGTCATCGGAACTGGGGCAATTAGTTCTAAAACGTACCATATATCAGACTCAGGGTCTTGAATATTGAGATTAGTCGCAGACCGCGCCTTTGCTGGCCGAACCCACAAGCTTCGCGTATTTGTGTAGCACACCACGGGTGTAGCGAGGCGGAAGTGGTTCCCAACCGACCTTGCGGGCTTCAAATTCAGCCTCATCCACAAGCACATCGAGCTTGCGATTCGGGATATCAATCCGAACTTTGTCCCCAGTCTTGATGAAAGCGATTGGCCCACCATCTGTGGCTTCGGGTGAAACGTGTCCAACACAAAGTCCTGTTGTGCCGCCGGAGAAGCGGCCATCTGTAATGAGCAGAACTTCTTTTCCTAGACCTGCACCCTTGATTGCAGCTGTGATCATGAGCATCTCTCGCATACCCGGACCACCCTTTGGCCCTTCGTAGCGAATGATTACAACATCGCCCTTCTCGATTCCGCCGGCCTCGAGTGCATCCATCGCAGTGCGTTCTCTGTCGAAAACTTTTGCGACACCTTCAAATACATCAACTGGGATGCCAGCGTTCTTAACGACAGCGCCTTCCGGAGCAAGACTTCCACCGAGCATCGTGATTCCACCAGTGCCAAACATCGGGTTGCTGATTGCTCGCAGAATGTCTCCATCTGGATCGGGCGCTTTTAGATCTTCAAGATTCTCAGCAATGGTCTTCCCGGTAACTGTTAAACAATCTCCGTGCAAAAGTCCAGCATCTAGAAGTGACTTCATAACAACTGGCACGCCACCGATGCGATCCATATCGCTCATTACGTAACGACCGAATGGCTTTAGATCTCCAAGCAGTGGGACCTTCGAACTGATTCTCTGGAAATCTTCCATCGTTAAATCAACATCTGCTTCATGCGCAATCGCAAGAAGGTGAAGCACTGCGTTTGTGGAACCACCTAGTGCCATCAGAACTGAGATTGCGTTTTCAAGCGACTTCTTTGTGATGATGTCACGCGTTGTGATGCCCTGTCGAATCAATTCGACAGCTGCTGCACCTGATGCTCGCGCAAACCCGTCCCGTCGACGATCGACAGCTGGTGGCGCTGCTGAACCTGGCAGCGACATGCCCATTGCTTCGGCTGCTGATGCCATGGTGTTTGCGGTGTACATACCGCCACAGGCGCCTTCACCTGGACAAATCGCACGTTCAATTGCATCGACATCTTCTCGACTCATCAATCCTGCGTTGCATGCGCCAACAGCTTCGAAGGCATCGATGATTGTGACGTCTCGATTTGTTCCATCTGAAAGTAAGACGTTGCCTGGCAAAGTTGAACCTGCATACATAAACACAGCAGCAACATCAAGCCGAGCTGAAGCCATCAACATACCTGGTAGTGATTTATCGCAACCAGCAAAAGTAACCATGCCATCAAGTCGTTCCGCCTGCATTACCGCTTCGACTGAATCGGCAATGATTTCGCGACTAACCAGTGAGAAGTGCATACCCTCGTGGCCCATGGAGATTCCATCAGAAACTGAAATCGTTCCGAACTGAAGTGGGAAGCCACCAGCTGCATGCACACCGTTCTTCGATGCGATTGCGAGTCGCTCGAGTGAAAGGTTGCAAGGAGTTATCTCGTTCCACGAGGACGCGATACCAATTTGGGGTTTGAAGAAGTCAGCATCACCCATGCCGACAGCTCGCAACATGCCACGTGCAGCAGTGCGTTCTAGACCATCAGTTACATCTTTACTGCGAGGCTTCATATCAGTCATGGCGGCAGTTTAAAGACTTGCTGGCAAAAGTTCATTGGGCAATGAAAATGGCAGGTAACAAAATCTGTTACCTGCCATTTGCTTAGATTCTAGACCTCGTCCGAGACTCCCAGTTTCTCGAACAAAAGTGCTCGCACCTTGGCTGCATCAGCCTGGCCGCGAGTGGCCTTCATCACAGAGCCGACAATTGCGCCTGCCGCTTGAATCTTGCCTTCTTGGATTTTGGCTGCAATATCTGGAGCTGCAGCGAGGGCTTCGTCAATTGCAGCAAGCAGAGCCGAGTCATCGGACACAACCGCTAGGCCCTTAGCCGCAATCACCACATCAGGATCACCTTCGCCTGCCATGACACTTTCAATCACGACTCGCGCTAGTTTGTCATTGAGTTTGCCTTCAGTAATCAAAACTTCGACGCGAGCAATCGCCGCCGGAGTTACTGGAAGATCTCCAAGTTCCACTCCCCGCTCGTTTGCTAGGCGGGCAAGTTCACCCAACCACCATTTACGAGCAGCTGCGTGGTGTGCACCAGCTTCAATCGT
>JBIKSQ010000142.1:0-3656 GCA_044348555.1 Candidatus Nanopelagicales bacterium
AATCCCAGTGAGTACATGGTAGAAATGTGAGGCAATGGCACATTAAATGTTGCTTCAACACCCAACATGAATAGTTTGATTGAGATGAACCCTAAGATGATTGCCAAACCCTTTGCTAAATGCACAAGCCGGGTAATTAAAGAATTAAGCAAGAAGTAAAGCTGGCGCAGGCCAGCAAGCGCGAAGGCGTTCGCAGTCAACACCAGAAAAGGTTCAGAGGTAAGTCCGAGCACGGCCGGAATGCTGTCCAACGCGAAAACGATGTCGGTTGTGCCGATAGCGAGAATCACCAAAATCATTGGGGTGAAATGGCGCTTGCCATCAACCTTTGTTGTGAAATGATGACTGTCATATTCATGATGGATCGGAGCGAATCGCTTCACGAATCTCATCGATGGCGAATTGGCAATATCTGGCTCATCATCGTGTCGATCTTGCCCCACCTTGATGGCGGTATACAACAAGAAAGCTCCAAAGAAGAGGAAAGTCGGCTTGAAACTCTGAATGGCCGCAATGCCAACCCAGATCATGATTGCCCGAAGTATTAGAGCCACAAGCACGCCAATCAAAAGTACCCTGTGTTGCGCAAGCGCTGGAACCGCAAACGTTGTCATGATCACAAGAAACACGAAAAGATTGTCAACCGAGAGGGCCTTCTCAGTTAAAAACGCTGCCGCAAACTGTCCTGCAAATTCACCACCGAACATAGTCCAAATAACTATGTTAAAAACGCCAGCCAAACCAATGTAGAAGACTGCCCAATAGGTCGCCTCACGGGTGGAAAATGCATGTGGACGTCTATCAACGATGACGAAGTCCGCAACCAAAATAAGGGCGAACACCACAAAAGTTGTTACCTCAAGCCAAACTGGAACGTTCATTACTCCATTTTCCGGTGCATTGTGAATTAAAGGTCATCTTATCCTTGGCCTTCTTGCATTCCCCGAAGTTCCCGCCGTAGGTCTGAGATTTCATCCCGAAAACGCGCTGCAATCTCAAACTGTAAATTCTCAGATGCCGTCTGCATGCTTACAGTCAACTCGGCAATCAAATCAATCAAATCCTGCGAAGATTTGCTGGCTTTGCTGCCCATTCGAGAGCGGAGTGCCAAACTCTGGGCAATCACTGCTTGGGTTTCGGAAATTTCCCGCTCCAGCGAATCTGTGATGTCGGCAATCTTCTTTCGCAAAGGCTGCGGATCTAGTCCGCGTTCTAGGTTGTAGGCCAGTTGTTTAGCCCGCCGTCGGTTTGTCTCCGAGATGGCGATTTCCATCGCTGGGGTGATTGAGTCTGCATACATATGCACTTGGCCAGAGACGTTTCGGGCAGCCCGCCCAATCGTCTGGATTAAGGCAGTAGCTGAACGTAAAAATCCAGCTTTATCTGAATCTAGAATCGCAACCAGCGAAACTTCCGGCAAATCCAAACCTTCGCGCAAAAGGTTGATTCCAACCAGGACATCAAATATTCCCATTCGAAGTTCCCGCAGCAGCTCAACCCGACGCAATGTGTCGACTTCACTATGCAAGTACTGAACTCGAATCCCCTGCTCAGTTAAGTAATCAGTCAAATCTTCTGACATTTTTTTAGTCAGTGTTGTAACAAGGATTCGTTCATTTCGAGCCGCCCGGATTTTGATTTCGTGCAACAAGTCGTCAATCTGGCCTTTTGTGGGCTTAACAATGATTTCTGGGTCAATCAGTCCGGTTGGTCGAATAACTTGCTCGACAACATCGCCATTTACCTGTTCCATTTCGTACTTGCCAGGGGTTGCCGACAGATAAAGCGTCTGACTCTTTCGGAGCAAGAACTCGTCCCACCGCAGTGGCCGGTTGTCCATTGCGCTAGGCAATCTAAATCCGTGTTCTACGAGAGTCCGCTTACGGCTGGCATCACCCTCATACATCGCACCAATCTGCGGCACAGTGACGTGTGACTCATCAATTACAACTAAAAAATCCTCTGGAAAATAGTCAAGCAAGCAGTTTGGTGGACTGCCCGGCTCACGGCCGTCAAAGTGTCGCGAATAGTTCTCAACACCGCTGCAGGTTCCAATATTCTGCAACATTTCCAAATCGTGAGAGGTTCGAAGTTTCAGACGCTGTGCCTCAAGCAGTTTGTTTTGAGTTTCAAACTCAGCCAGCCGCTGTTGTAGCTCAACCTGGATGTCTCCAACCGCTCGGCGCAGCCGATCTGGGCCAGCAACATAGTGAGTTGCGGGGAAAATGTGAACTAGCTCGGGGCTCTCCAGAATTTCACCTGTGATTGGATCCAAGACCATGATGGAATCAACATCGTCGCCAAAGAAATCGATTCGGATTGGGTGTTGTTCGTATGCTGGAAAAATCTCAACTGTGTCGCCCCGCACTCGGAAAGTTCCACGCTCGAACGCAACGTCATTTCTTGAATACTGAATTGAAACCAAACGCTTAAGCAATTCGTCGCGTTCAATCTCCTGTCCACGCTTCAGCAGAATCATCCGATCTACATACTCTTGTGGAGTCCCTAAACCATAGATTGAAGACACTGTGCTAACTACAACAACGTCGCGACGGGTCAGTAGTGAGTAAGTAGCAGCGTGCCGCAAACGCTCAACTTCAGCATTCACTTGTTTGTCTTTTTCAATGAACGTGTCAGTCTGCGGGATGTAGGCCTCAGGCTGGTAGTAGTCGTAGTACGAAACGAAGTACTCAACCGCATTGTTTGGCAACAACTCTCGCAATTCCTGAGCTAACTGAGCAGCCAAAGTCTTGTTGTGAACCAGAATCAGAGTTGGTCGTTGCACTTTTTCAATCACCCATGCAGTGGTTGCAGACTTGCCGGTGCCAGTAGCACCAAGCAGCACAACGTGTTCCTCGCCCTTTGCAAGTCGGTCAACTATGTCTGCGATCGCGGTTGGCTGATCACCCGCAGGTGTGTAGTCCGAAATGACTTCGAATACCCCAGGATTGCGGTCAAAATCAACAACTGCCCGAGTCATTTTGCCTCCGCCATAATGCGCTGCCGGCAGGACTCTGCAAGGGTTGCTAGATCTTCGACTGACCCGTCGTTCAAAATCAACCAGGCGTCCGCAATCACAAACTCTTCAGCTGCCTGAACACTGATTCGATTTTCAGCATCATCTGCTGGCATGCCTTTAGCCACAAGTCGGCTCATTCGTACAACAGGGTTGGAATCCACTTTGATCACAATATCAAAATCTAGAGTTGCTTCAATTGTTCTCACTACAGCGTTCTCATAAATCAGAACCGGTGCGGATGACTCTGCAATTTTTAGATCAAGCAGCTTCTGTACTTCAGGATGGACAATGCCTTCGACAACTTCTCGTTTTGCTTGGCTTTGAAAAATCAGACTTGCCAATTTCGCAGTATCAATCGAATTGCCATCGTTGTGTTTAATATCAGCATCAACCGCAACCGCGATTCCATCGACCAATTCTGGGTTTTCTGCATACAACTCTCGCACGAGTTCATCGGCCGAGATGTAAAGCCAATCGGTTCCTGCTAGGAGTCGGGAAAAAGTTGTTTTGCCGGAGCCAATCGCTCCAGTTACCAAAACTTTTATCATTACCCAATTCTCCCAGAAATGACTGAAGGCGGCGCATTGAGCGCCGCCTTCAATTCAGATATTAACTCTTTAATTGCTCTTTGAGTGCT
>JBIKSQ010000143.1:0-3626 GCA_044348555.1 Candidatus Nanopelagicales bacterium
TCGGGAACTGGACCTCGCATCACTAACATCGATTGAGAATTTCGCAAAAGGTTTGAATGAATCAATCCATGGATTGCTGAACAACGCTGGTGTGATGCTCACTCCTTTGACGCACACAGTCGATGGATTTGAATTGCAACTTGGGGTAAACCACCTGGGGCATTTTGCTTTGACTGCTGCGTTATGGAATCAACTGGTTGCCGCAAACGGTGCAACCATCGTGACGATTTCATCAAACGCACACAAGTCTGGCCGAATCAATTTTGATGATTTGAATTCTCATCAAAAATATTCTTCTTGGGGCGCTTACGCGCAATCGAAACTTGCAAATCTTGTTTTTACTTACGAATTGAACCGAAGAGTTCAAGCTGCAGGTTTGAACATCAAAGTTACAGCCGCACATCCGGGTTATTCAGCCACCGATCTATCTAGTCCAATGATGAATCGCTTCCCACGATTTTTGCGACCACTTGGTCGGTCAATCGAATCAGTTGTGGCACAACCAGCGGCGATGGGTGCGCTTCCCGGACTTTTTGCCTTAACTGCAACTGAGGTGCCAACCGGTGCATACATTGGACCAGACGGCTGGGAAGAATGGCGCGGATTTCCCAAAGTAGTTTCGCCGATTTCGCAGGCTCGAGATCTGGAAACTGGCCAACAACTCTGGGACGTCAGTTTGGAGTTGATTGGAAGAAATTGGTTAATTTAATTCTTAACTTGTTGCGAATTTAGCGAGATTTTTTTAACGGGGAAAGGCAGAATAAGGCTGTGGGGGGAATTACACATTCAGAAAAACTGGTCGCAGCAGCTCTTTCTGCTCAAATTGGACCAAACGATCAGGTATTAACAAATGTTCGCTTCTCGGACTCAAACCAAGGCGACGTTGAAGTTGATTTTCTGATTTTGCTTGCGGGCTTTGGAATCGCAGTGCTGGAAGTCAAAGGTGGCCAAGTCAGTATTGAGGATGGTCAATGGTGGTTGACTGATGCGAACCGACGGCGCCGGATTGATCCAGTCACTCAAGCTCGCAACGGAAAGCACGCGACTAGACGATTTCTAGATCGGCAACCACAGTGGCGACACGGCTTACCAAATACTGAATGGTTTTTAGCATTTCCGTTTACCAAAGTTTCAGGTGACATGGGGCCAGAGGGCCGTAAGGATTTGATTGTCGCAAACGGTGAACTTGATGGGATTGTGTCGCGGATGCGGGCAACACTCGCGGCCAGCAACTCTGACGATCATCGGCTTGATGAATCCTCACTTCCACTCGCTGCTGCTTTGCTTGCGGGAAAAAGTGAAGGCAAAGTCGAATCACCAAAGCGCTTAGGAGCGTTAGTCCCGCTTTCGATTGGTGCCGCGGCTGCATTGATTGGACTAGCAACACATAGTGCAGCTGATAGTTTGCTCATCACGGGTGGAGTCGGGCTTGCAACTATCGGGGCATTGACCTTGGCTGTGCGAAACATCTGGCCAGATGGTTCAAACCGCGGCTTCACGGTAGGAGTTGCGGCTTTAGGTTTTGTTTTTGGTGGATTGGCTGCAGGTGGTGCGGCACCTGTTTCCCCGAGTGACAACGCCTGTGACCCGAATTATTCTGGTTGCGTTCCAATCAAGGCAGATGTGAATTGTGATGAAGTATCAGGTTCCGTGGATGTCATAGGCCAGGATATTTACCGGCTGGATCGAGATGGCGACGGCATTGGTTGCGAATGGAATGAGAACCCGAACCAATCCGAGTAATTGAAATCCACGCTGTGTAGGCTTCGGGCAAATTCGTGGAGGTTGAATGTCATCAGTTGTAAGCAAGCTCGGTAGGGCGCTGCGAAATCCTGCACCGTACATTTATAAAGTTTTGCGAATCATCTTCAACCGCGCCTATCTACCTCTTTGGCTGCGGAAAACTGGTGGCAAGGTGTTCCCGCCTTTCAGCGGCACCTCCAAGATGCGTTCGGTTTATGTTGTGACTTATGGTCGAAGTGGTTCAACTTTGATCACAGGTTATTTGAGCCGACTTCCGGGTTTCAATCTTCGTGGTGAAAACGATCTCTTTCCCTATTTCGCATACATGACCGAAAAACACATCCGGACAACCCGTCGGCGTCCATTCAAAAAAAGTCACAACCAGAGTCACCCGTGGTACGGGCAAAAACTTCTCAATTCAAAACGATTCAACGCAGAATTCAAAGATATTTTTCTGAATCAGCTCTATCCAAATATGTTCATTCCAAAAACAATTGGTTTCAAAGAAATCCGTTACCACCGACTAGTCAAGAATCCCGATTTTGCTCCGATGCTGGATTGGTTGCGAGAACTGCGCGCACCAGGTGCGATTGTTTTCATGTTCCGTGATCTTGACTCTGTAATGACCAGCGGCTGGTGGGCAAAGTTAAGTGGCGAAGATGCCGCTCGAGCACGGAGAAAACTAGAGAAGTTCGAAGTGCAATGTCGCGAATACGCTGCATCCAATCCAGAAAACTCAATCATCGTTACTTATGAACGATTTACAACTGATGAAAACATGCCACGAGAAATTTGTGATTTGCTTGGCGTTAAGTTCAGTGAACAAGTTTGGAAAGACACTTTGGGCTCAAAGTATTCTTGGAAAACTGAAAGACCTTCTGCTTAAATTCAAAATGGTTTCCTGAGCCAGAAAGCCCAGTGAACTAATCGACTTTGCCTTTGATATTTATCGACTGAATCGAGACGGCAACGGTGTTGGTTGTGAATTAAATGAGAATTCGCGCCAGTCTGAGTAATCGAAATCCATGCTGTGTAGGGTTTGCCACAACTCTCGGAGGTTGGATGTCATCAGTTGTAAGCGAGCCCGGTCGGGCGCAGCGAAAACCTGCACCATCGATTTACAAAGTTTTGCGAAACTTTTTCAAACCAGCCTACTTGCCACTTTGGCTGCGCAAAACCGGTGGCAAGGTGTTTCCACCGTTCAGCGGAACTTCCAAGATGCGCTCAGTTTATGTTGTGACCTATGGGCGCAGCGGCTCCACTTTGATCACTGGCTACCTCAGCCGACTCCCGGGATTCAATCTTCGTGGCGAAAACTGTCTCTTTCCCTACTTCGCCTACATGACAGAAAAACGCATCCATGTAACCCATCGGCTCAACTTAGATAATAGCCAAAACCAGAGTAACCCGTGGTACGGCCAGCAACTTTTAAACCCAAAGCGATTCAACGCAGAATTCAAAAACATTTTTCTAAATCAGCTGTATCCAAATATGTTTATTCCAAAAACAATTGGTTTCAAAGAAATTCGCTACCACAAGCTAGTCGAGGATCCAGATTTTGCACCGATGCTGGATTGGTTGCGGGAACTGCGGGCACCAGGCGCGATTGTTTTTATGTTCCGCGACTTGGACAAAGTAATGGCTAGTGGCTGGTGGGGCAAACTTGAGCCCCAAGAGGCTGCACAGACCCGCAAACGACTTGAACGCTTTGAAAGACAATGCTGCAATTACGCCGAAGCCAACCCAGACAACTCCATCATCGTTACATATGAACGATTTACTTCAGATGAAAACATGCCACGAGAAATTTGTGATTTGCTTGGCGTCAAATTCAGCAAAGAAGTTTGGCAGGACACACTTGGCTCCAAGTTCTCATGGAAAAC
>JBIKSQ010000144.1:0-3625 GCA_044348555.1 Candidatus Nanopelagicales bacterium
GAAATATCACTATTCAACTGTATTTTCGCTTCTACAAGTTTGGTAAGAAAGCCATCACGAGCTTGGGCGGATTCTCCAACCGCAATGAGTTTTGCAATCTGATTCTCATCAACAGCTAGTGGCATTTCAGAAATTGACCGTTTTGCTGGTAAGTACGGTTCAATCGAAAAACCTAACTCCTCGAGTCCCGGAATCGGATTACCAAAAGGGTCGTGGGTGAGGGTTGTTAACTTCTGCGCAATTCGAATCTCGGCCTCATCACTGATGACGTGCTCCCAATGGCAAGCCTCTTCGTGGCAGGACGCCCAGTCAAAACCCAACACATCGATTAAGAGTCGCTCGGCCAGACGATGTTTACGCATAACGGAAACCGCTAGGTCTGCACCGTATTCGGTGAAGTTAAGGACTTTGTCTTCATCGAGAATCAGCAAACCGTCACGTTCCATGCGGGCTACGGTCTGCGAGACTGTGGGCGCAGCTTGGTCGAGCCGCTCTGCGATTCGCGCACGAACAGCAACATGACCAGACTCCTGAAGCTCGTATATAGCCTTCAGGTACATCTCAGTTGTGTCGATTAGTTCACTCACAAGTGCAGTCTGCCACGAATCATGTACGTTGCCATTTTTGAGATGTCCAGCTGCGCATATGAAAGGGCGGTGAGGAAATCCTCACCGCCCTTTCATTTATAACAGTTATTCAGCGCGTAGCGCTTCAGCTAGTGACCGGTAGTTCTCAATCAATTGATCTGCTTCGGCTTTACCGTGTGCAAGCGAAACCAACCATTGTTCATCTAGTCCTGGAGGGGTAATAACTCCGCGGTTCATTGACCAGAGCCATGACAATTCAGCGATGTGAAAGTCAGTCGCTTTGTAATCGCGGTAGTTACGAACTGGTGTGGTTGCCCATGTGACACAACCCTTAACTCCGAAACCAACCACATGCGCTGGTAGTTCGTGTTTTTCGATGATGTCAAAAATGCTGTTGAGGATGTAGTTATTCAAATCCTCTGCAGCCTGCATGGTTTCCTTTGTGCAGATTTCATCAACAGCCATAACTGCAGCCATTGAAAGTGGATTTCCATTAAAGGTACCAAAGTGCATGAACGTGTGATTCGAGATGGAGTCCATCAAGTCTTTACGTCCACCAAATGCAGCAACTGGTAAACCGCCACCGATTGACTTGGCGAGCGTGATTAGGTCTGGCTTAACACCTAGACGCTGGGATGCACCCTGGGGTCCAGCTGTTAGGCCAGTTTTAACTTCGTCAAAAATCAAGATGACGTTGTACTCAGTGCAAAGTTCACGTACACGCTCGAGGTAACCTGCATCAGGCAACACGATTGCAATGTTTTCAAGAACAGGCTCAACTACGAAACACGCAATGGTGTCAGCATGTTCTTTGAAAACTTTCTCTAGCGCGTCCGCGTTGTTGTAGGGAACGACATAAAGTTCACCAGGTTCGGTTGCTGGTGGCACAAAGAGTGTTGGGTTGTCTGCTGGACCAGCATCTTCAAGTGATGGCTTCACTGAACAAGTCAGTGGGTCGTAACTACCGTGGTAGCCACCCTCAACTTTTACAACACCACGCTTTTCGGTTGCAGCTTTTGCTGTACGGATTGCATACATCGTGGATTCTGTACCGGAGTTTGTAAAGCGAATTTGATCCAAATCAAATCGCGCGCAGAGCGCATCAGCAGCACTGCGGGTTTGTGGAGCAGGGGTCACAAACATTGTGCCGAATTCCATTGCGGCTTTGACTTTCGCCATCACAACTGGGTGCAGGTGACCGACCAACATTGCGCCGAAGCCCATTGAGTAATCGATTAGTTTGCGACCATCCATGTCAGTCATCCAGGCGCCCTTGGCTGACTTGATGTGAAGTGGGTATGGATCCCAGTGCTGGAAACTTGATGCAACACCTAATGGCATTGTCTTTGCAGCTTCAACGTTCTCTAGACCGGAACCTGCGGTCGAGTTCTTGAAGGTTTCCCACTCTTTGGCGAGAAGTTGAGCAATCCGGTCTTGATTCAACGGCTTGCTATGCGTCGGCACTTTTAAATACGTTTCTTTGTTTACCGTGTTTATCATTGTTGCCATGATTTGTTTGTACTAGTCGATGCGGACCTTTGCGGTCCCGTCCAGCGATTTGTACGCTCCTAACGTGTCGTTTTGGTAATGGAGAGTGTAGCCAAGGCGGATGAAAAAATGCACCTTCAAAAACCCACTGAAGTTCAGAAAATGCCCCTAAAAATGCTTAAATCACATTGAAACTATCGAAAAAATTCGCCCGACCTTTGTTTTCGAAAGTCGGCTCTATTCTGCGGGGCTGCTATCCATCAATCTTGGTACGTAGAAAATCAGCAAAGGCTTTTCCGAATTGAATTTCAATATCTGCGAGATCTCCAACAATAACTAATTTATCGCGAGCTCGGGTGATTGCTACATAAAGTGCTTCTCGCGCTTTCTTAGGGTCTTTCCAGCCATCAATCGCGACGATGACTCCGGAGCGTTCAAGTCCTTTGAAGCTTGAGACGTGCGAGTAGAAGATTTCATCTTCCGAGTGGAACTCGTCCCAGTAGTGGTCTTTCCCATTGGCAGCAAGCATCATTTGCATCTCGTGTCGCCGGTTAGTCGTCAACAACATGAGCTTTGAATGTGGTACACCTTCGTTTAGTAGTTCATCAACCACGTCATCTGCCGCACCGTGCGCATTCGCAGTTTCACACTGCACGAATCGAACTGGAGGCCCCTTAATGCCACGGCCTTCGATTTCGAATCCCATCAGCTTTGATGCTACTTCAATGATCGGATCTGCTGATCGCAAGTTGCCATCGAGTGCGATTCGTGGAAAATTAAAATGGTTAGAGTCTTGGTCTCGAAAAATCTTTTGGTCGATATCACCAAAAGCGCTTACGAAGGTATCTGCACTTGGGTCTTTGAAGCCCATAGTTAACGCAGTCCACCATTGGTCGTTGAAGTCTTGTGCCTCATCAACAACAAATGCGTCGAACTTCTCAAGGCCTTTATTTTTTTGCAAGTTTTTGAGCGCTTCCTTTGCTGAGGTTTCTTCCCACCATTCAGTAGAGGCATTGTTAGGCGTAGAAACTTTCCAAACATTCTGTAGAAAGCTGTGAAATGTACCCACATAGTTAGGGCGAAGATTCAATGGCCATCGATCGGTTTCACTCTTTAAAAACTTTGCTAATCCAAAGTTGTAACAAAGTAGTGCAACGCTTCTGCCCTGCTCCACATGTCGACGAGCTTGTTCGAGTGCCAGGAAAGTTTTTCCAGATCCGGCTGGTCCAGTCAGGATGTAGTTCGGTAAGTAACGCAAAGAAGCAAGAATTGTGCTCTGAGAAACTGAAAGCGCTTCTCGGTAATTTTCGATTGTCGCCCACTGGTCCTGATAGATGCCACTGTCATCGCGAACATTGCGCAGGATTAGTGAGATGGCTTCTAGGTCTTCACCAGAGTTCACTATGTTCTCAGTATCATGCATTATTCTTCGAATCTTTGAACCGATATCTGCAATTTCTGTTTGGTCAAGGATTCGGGTTCGCGGCACTGAGTGCGTATATATGTCATCAGACATCGTTGCATCGGGAAATGCAATAACCCAAGCGAGT
>JBIKSQ010000145.1:0-3598 GCA_044348555.1 Candidatus Nanopelagicales bacterium
CGAGCGTGTTCATGATCAGATGCAATCACAAGTGCCCCCGCATCGGGCATGCGGCGACGGACTTCAGTTAGTCGTTTGTCGGCTGCACTTAAAACTTGTGGGATCCATCTACCTTCTGGATTCAATGCAGTTCGCCAAGCTCTGGTTGTGACTTCTTTGAGATTATCCGCACCCAAGTCAGCCGATTCAACATCACCCATTCGAGTGCGCCAACGCATCTTCCCGGCATATGCCAAGAACAAAACTGGCCGAACAACTCCGTCAGCGAGTGCATCTCCATAGTTATAGGTGTGATCTGAAACGCTCCGCGGAACTCCGTCTGCTCCAGGCATGTAAGTCACAAATGGGATTGGATTAATGTCGGATCTAAACGGAGTTCCCGTGAGCATTAATCGTCTACTAGCACTCTCAAATGCTTCTTTAACAGCATCACCCCAAGAGAGTGCATCAGCTGCGTGATGGACTTCGTCCAAAATCACAAGTGTCGGATAGGAATCCACTCGGGCGCGCAACCGAACTGGATTTGCAGCTACTGCTGCATACGTTAAAGAGATACCCTGGAAATCTTTATTCATACTTTTGTTGTTTGTGTAATTTGAATCGATGGCGATATTCAATTGCGCTGCAGCCTGTGACCACTGGGTCGTCAAGTGATCGGTAGGTGCGACCACAATCACGCGTCGAATCAATCTGCGATCCAACAATTCTCGTGCAATCTTCAAAGCAAAAGTGGTCTTACCCGCACCTGGTGTTGCAACCGCCATAAAGTCTTGAGAAGGCCCTGAGAAATAACTGTGCAGAGCAGCCTTCTGCCACGCTCGGAGTCCAGACATGTCTACCGAGCGGACAACCTCACTCACTCTTTGTCGGACGGTTTGTCGCCGCCGGGTAAGCCTTGAAATATTTTTTGGCAGTCAGGGCAAACTGGATACTTCTGTGGGTCGTGACCTGGAACCCAAACCTTGCCGCAAAGTGCAATAACTGGTTTGCCACTCATCGCACTTTCGAGAATCTTTTCCTTACGTACATAATGCGAAAACTTGTCGTGATCGCCATTATCAGTCCGCAGGTCAGTGCGCTCTTCGAGTAGGAAATCTGGTGAATCAAGAGGAGACATAAAACGTAGTTTAACCTTCTGAACTGACTTGAATATCGGAAATGAGTTCATCGGAAAGTGTCGCGACCAAAATTGCTTCGATTGTGTGAAGTCGATTTTCGGCTTGATCAAAGGCAATGCATGCAGATGAATTGAACACCTCGCTGGTTACTTCAACCCCGTCCACCAATCCAAACTCAGCTGCAATCTGAGCGCCCACCTTGGTTTTTGTATCGTGGTAGGCAGGAAGGCAGTGCATAAATTTGAAGTCGGAACGTTTGGTGGCTTGAAGCAGCTCACTGGTTACCC
Organism: Candidatus Nanopelagicales bacterium; assembly: GCA_044348555.1. Lineage (GTDB taxonomy): Bacteria > Actinomycetota > Actinomycetes > S36-B12 > UBA5976 > JAFMIT01. The sequence continues at coordinate 1,406 of JBIKSQ010000145.1, forward strand.
GATACGGTAACAACAATTCAATTCGAGATTTCCAAACATCTGCTGGTTCACCCATAGAGACCCAGACATCTGTATGCACAAACTGTGCACCCTCAACCGCATTTTTTACGTCATCCGTGATGAGAATCTTGGCACCACTTTGCTCAGCAAGTTTTTGAGCCAGTGCCTGCACTTCGGCACTTGGTTGCAAAGAAGCAGGAGCAGCTATCCGCACATCTGAACCCAGGATGGCTCCCATAACCAAAAGTGAATGCCCCATGTTGTTGCGAGCATCACCTACATATACATAGCTAAGTTTGCTTGGATCATCTGTGGCAGCATGCTCAAGCATTGTCAGAAAATCTGCAAGCATCTGAGTGGGATGCCACTCGTCGGTTAGACCGTTGAAAACTGGAACTCGAGAATTGGCCGCGAGTTCCTCGACAACAGCCTGTGCATTCCCCCGATATTCAATCCCGTCATAAAAACGGCTCAAGACCTTTGCGGTATCTGCAATCGATTCCTTGTGGCCAATTTGGCTGCTGGCTGGGTCAATGTAAGTGACATGGGCGCCTTGATGAAAAGCTGCGACCTCGAAAGCACACCTTGTCCGGGTGGAGGTTTTTTCAAAAATTAGAGCGATTGAGCGACCGTTCAAGTACTGAGTGCGATTTCGGCCCGCGGCTTTGAGTCGACTTGCCAGAGCCAGCAACTCCTGCAACTCGCCCGCCGAGAAATCAATCTCCTTGAGGAAGTGTTTACCCCTGAGGTCAACCGACATTATGCCTCCAATCAGATGGCCAAGATTACCTAAAAATAGGGCCACCCTTGTGGTCGGCTGCGATGACAGTGCTAAACCATAGGATTTAGCCATGTCAATCAAAAAATCTTTCCGAAACCTGTCGCTTGCAATAGTTAGTAGTCTTTTAGTCGCTGCCTGCGGAAGTGCCACGACCATGCCTACTCCAGTGAATCTCGCCGATGTGTTTCGGGATTATTCAGCTCAAGAGTTGCAGTGGACTGACTGTGCAAAAGATTTAGTTGAAGATGAATTCAATGATCCAAACTTCAAGGTTGACGGCGTGCAATGCGCTGAAGTCCGGATTCCAATTGACTACGACAATCCAGCTGCTGGCGAAGACTTATCGTTGACCATCATGCGCGATCCAGCTGACGGATCTGCGGCTGAATTCCAAGGTGCCCTGTTTATGAATCCGGGTGGCCCTGGCCAAAGTGGAATTTCCTACTTGCAGACAGCTGCACTGCCAGCTGAAATTCGCGCGGCATACGATGTTTACGGTGTTGATCCGCGTGGAGTTGGCGCATCATCACCAGTGCGTTGCAACGACGAATTAGATCTACGTTCCTACTTTGAATACCCATTCGATGTAGAAAACCAAGCGCAGGCCGATGAGCTTGAAGCAACACTCAAAGAGTTTTATGTTGACTGTGTAGAGCAAAACCCTCATTGGTGGGCAATCGGCACCAGAAATGTTGTAAAAGATTTTGAACTGCTTCGACAGATAGTTTCACCAACTGAAAAATTCAATTTCATTGGGCACTCATACGGAACCACAATCGCAGCACAATACATAACTGATTTTCCTGAGCAGGTTGGTCGCATTGTGCTGGATAGTCCAGTAACACCTGATGATGGCACTTTGAAGTCTCGGCTAGAACAAACTAAATCTCTCGCCGAATCCCGGAACCGGATTTTTGAAATTTGTGCACTTGATCCAGATTGTTCGGGAGACTCAGTTGAAGAAGTCCAACAGAACCTGCTGACAATTCGCGATCGGATTCTTGCTGATGAGACTGAAGGTTTCGTTTTTGACCAAATGGGCGGCGATACTTTCTTCAAAGCTGGCAACGGCGAGTCTGCCTACCTCGTTATGCGGGCCATTGACTTGTTGACTTATTGGCCAACTGACGAGGGCTACTCATACTTCGTGCAAATTTATGAAGATGCGTTTAAAACAAATTGGGTAGGAGGATTTGAATTCCTTGGCCTGTTCATGGACGGATATGAACCGGAGACTTTAGAGCGAGACAATTCGTACGAAGTTTTAACAATTGTGAACTGTCTTGATATTGATGACCGAGATTTACGGGCAGATTCAGAAATTGCAGCCGACAAGGAAGCCTTCGAAGCTGCTGACCCGTTCTCGACTGAATTTTCAAACTTGTTTGAATTTGAGCCAGCCCCAGAGCAAG